>JBMOPR010000524.1:0-1633 GCA_049323075.1 Pseudomonadota bacterium | reverse complement strand
AGTTTGACCGCCTGGGGAAACGAGGTCAGGGTGCCGGGCTTCACATCCTCGGCTACCCATTCCACGTATTCCAGGGCGCCGTGTTCGCGCCAGACGGTGCCTGCCAGTTGCGCCATCTTGCGGTACGCATCCAGATTCTTTTTCGGTACGGGCAATACAAATCCGTCGACATAGTGGGTCATGTTGTGTGCTCCTGTTGTTGCGGGGGTGAGTGGGCAGTTGCGATATCCTTGTATGGTCGAACGGTCCGGCATCAAATCGACAGTCGCCGGAGAGAATATTTGACAACGGTGCGGCGCAGGCGTTGCAAAACTGGCAGAGTCGGGGAGGATATATAACATGGCAGGTGGCAAAGATTACCCCTATGTGCCGGATGTAAGGGACGGCCTTACCCACCGCGAGCGGGTGGTGCTGTATTGCCTGCACCAGCTGCAGCAGGAACGGGGCGGACGGAATGTGCCGACCCCGATGCTGTACGGGCGGGTGGTGGAGCACGTCGACATGAGCGTGCAGGAACTGCAAACGATCCTGCAACGGTTGATCGGCACTGAAAGTCGCGGCTGACGCGAGTGCGCTCACCCGAAATACGGGAAGCCCGGTGAGTGCCTCGGGCTTCCCGTCAGGTTATGCAGTTGCCAATCCAGTGCGTTCTGCATCAAGAGTCGTTCTGCTTCAAAACGCCTTCCGTTTCAGAAAAAGCCCAGCGGATTCACGTCATAACTCACCAGCAGATTTTTGGTTTGCTGGTAATGCTCCAGTGCTTTCTTGTGGGTTTCGCGGCCGATGCCGGATTTTTTGTAGCCGCCGAAAGCAGCGTGGGCCGGATAGGCATGATAGCAGTTGGTCCACACGCGACCGGCCTTGATGTTGCGTCCCATGCGATAGGCCAGATTCATGTCGCGGGTCCACACGCCGGCGCCCAGGCCGAATTCAGTGTCGTTGGCAATGGCCAGCGCTTCGGCTTCGGTCCTGAATGTGGTGACACCCACCACGGGCCCGAAGATTTCCTCCTGGAATACCCGCATGGAGTTGGTCCCTTTCAGCAGGGTTGGCTGGATATAAAAACCCTTCTGCAGACTGCCCGCCATTTTTTCGATCTCGCCGCCAATCAACACCTGCGCGCCTTCCTGGCGACCGATTTCGATATAACTCATGATCTTGTCGAACTGCTCCAGTGACGCCTGCGCGCCTACCTGGGTGTCGGTGTCCAGCGGATCGCCGCGCTTGATGGTTTTGGTGCGCGCGATGACCCGCGCCATGAAATCATCAAAAATGGATTCATGAATCAGCGCCCGCGATGGACAGGTGCACACCTCGCCCTGATTGAAAAATGCCAGCACCAGTCCCTCAACGCATTTGCTGATGAATGCATCTTCATGCTGCATCACATCGGCGAAATAAATGTTGGGTGACTTGCCGCCCAGTTCCACCGTCGAGGGGATGATATTTTCCGCCGCGCATTTGAGAATGTGCGAACCCACCGGGGTCGAGCCGGTGAAGGCAATCTTGGCGATGCGCTTGCTGGTGGCCAGGGCCTGACCCGCTTCCTCGCCAAAGCCGTTGACGATATTCACCACGCCGGGCGGAAGGATATCCGCCAGCAATTCCATCAGTACCAGAATCGAGGCGGGCG
>JBMOPR010000523.1:0-1642 GCA_049323075.1 Pseudomonadota bacterium | reverse complement strand
CCGTGAAAGCCAATCTTGAGGCATACGGTATGTTCCGCTACAGGTGAAATCCCCTTACAAGGAATTTCAGAAAAACGAAGACCACCGGCAAAGGTGGTCTTCGTTCAAACATTGGATGCCGAACCCAGCTTAACCAGATCCTTCATGACGCCATCAAGGCCGCCATACACGTTCATCTGGCCGACACGGGCGACCACCCGCTCCAGCGATTCCAGCTCTTTCAACCGCAACAACACGGGGTTGTTTTCCATCATTTTAGCGGTGTTATGCAGGGATCGCATGGCCTGGGTTTCCTCGCGCCGTTTGATCAGGTTGGCTTCCGCTTCTTTTTGCGCTTCTACCACCTGGTTCAGAATCGCCTTCATGTCGCCGGGCAGAATGATGTCCTTGATTCCGACGCTCAGCAGCTTGATGCCATGAGCGGACAGCTTGTCACGCACTCCACTCTGAATGGCCGTATTCAGGGCATCCTTTTCTGCCAGCAAATCATCCAACGACTTCTCACCCACCACTTCCCGCAAACCAAATTGCAGTTCACGGTAAATGAAGGCAGCAAAATCCTTCACTTTCAGGAAGGCCTGCTGGGCATCCATTACCTGATAGTTGGCGCTCAGGTTGATCCGCAGACTGACGCGATCTTTGGTCAGAATTTCCTGACCGCTGACCTCGGCGGCCTGCACCCGCATATCAACCGTGGATACGGTTACATGCCGGTTGAATTGCCAGAAGCCATAACGTCCAGGCTGCAATTGCTGCTCAAATTTTCCGTTCAGAAACATCAAGCCCACCTGACCTTCCGGCACTTCCACATACAACAGAGTCGACTGGGCCAGCTGCTTCAGCCTGGCATTGGCACCACGACCCAGGATGCCCAGCAATTTGTCGTTGATTGCGACACTCTCCTGCAAGTCGATGGTCTCAACTGTCAGCGAGTCAATGCCTTTCCAGTAGGCGTAAAACACACCGGGCGGCAGAATATCCACGATCTGGTTGTTCCGGGAAACCAGTCCCAGCTGGTTATCGCTCATTTCTACCCACGCCACATGCGGCGCCAGCGCTTCAGTGTGCTGGCTCAACAGGAAGCGGGCACGGACATGTTCGAATACCAGATTGCTGATATCCAGCTTCTCGACCCGCACACCGCCACCCCAGGCATTCAGCCGATGGCGGCCCGGCAGCAATACCGTCTTGAACCGTTCACGCCGATACAACAAACCCCGTTCGTTGTCGGCAATATCAATTGTTTTCCACAACATAGTTTTGTTCCTCACTTTTATAAAAGTGGAGTCCACCTGATGCCGCTGAACCCGCGTTTGTGCTGAGCGGGACGCAGCCTTGTCACCGGTCGGCATCGATGCCGACATCCCTGTCGGCCCACCGCGCTTGCAGTATCGATGCGTTCCGGTGTCCGGCGTTGGCGCGATCAGCAGACCCACACGGGTGTCCGCCAGCATCAGCCTGCACAGGACGCTTGCGCGCTCCCGTACACAATGGACTCCTGTTGCATTTTTCGAGAGGGATTTGAACCCCAGGCTTGCGGCCTTTACCAGAGGCGTGACGGGATTTGAACCCGTGACAAATCGATTATGAGTCGATCGCTCTACCCAACTGAGCTACATGCCGTTGCTGTCCGAGGCGTATG
>JBMOPR010000522.1:0-1648 GCA_049323075.1 Pseudomonadota bacterium | reverse complement strand
TGATGGACATCACCGGTGTCTCTGCCGACAGCGTGGCGCGTAAAACCCTGGATGCGGCCGACCGTGGCCAGCTGTACGTGCTGCCGCAGCTGGACGCGCGTCTGGTGTGGCGTATGAAACGGCTGGCGCCGGTGAGTTACAACCGCGGCTCGGGCCTGATCGGGCGCCTGCTGGCAAAAACGAACAACGCATGAAGTAACTGAGGAGAGTGTCATGGCAATGATCGATCTCGACAAAATGCTGGTGAAAATCAAGAACAGCCAGTGGGCGCTGGCAGACATCGACTGGGATGCGCCCGGTGCCGAGCTGATCACGGAAGAACAGTGGCCCAAACTGAAGGAATTCATGGCGGACCTGATGTGGATCGAACACGTCGGCGCGCGCGGATTTGCCGCGCTGGCAAAGAAAGCGCCCAACGATACGCTGAAGGAAATCTACACCTATTTTCATGCGGAAGAACAACGTCATGCCAACGCAGAAATGGCGCTGATGCGACGCTGGGGCATGCTGGACGGTGACGAGATTCCTGAACCGAATATCAATCTGCGTCTGGTGATCGAGTGGCTGGACAAATACAGCGATGACATGCCGCTGGAAACGCTGGGCTCGGTGATTCCCATGCTGGAAATCGCGCTGGACGGCGCGCTGTGCAAATTCCTGCTGGATTCAGTGAAAGATCCCGTCTGCCATCAGGCGTTCGACAAGATCAACGACGATGAATCCCGCCACCTGGGCGTGGGTTTCACGGTGCTGGAAATGCAGGGTCACGGCAAGGTGTACCAGTTGGTGCTCAAAGCCGTGGGCACCCTGATGCGGCCGACGCTGATCCTGGGCATCCTGTCGTATCTGCCGCTGCTCAATCGCATGCGCGACAACATTGTGGAGATGGGGCTGCAGGAAGAAAGCCTGTACGCCGCCATGAAGAAATTCGAAACCATCGGCGGGCGCACTGAAGATGGCCGGCGCAATCCCTGGTACCAGATCATCAGCCGTCATGGCCGCGTTGTGGTGAACCGTCGCAACCGTTTCTATCACGTGCCGGTGGATGCTGCGGTGAAACTCACCAACTACATTCCACCCTCGATTCTGCCGCCCATTCCCTCCTGGGTGAAAGAGCTCACCTGGAAACCGACGGCCTGAGGATTCTGCATCATGCGTAACACTGTTTCGTTGGACAAATCGGTGGCGGAAAAGAAAATGCTGAAGCCGGCTGCCGGCAAAAAATCTGCCGTTAAGAAAAATACTGGAAATCGATCCTTGGCGCAGCCGGAATCGACAGAATCGGTTGCCGGTCAGATCAAGACCGCGGACGTGCTCATCATTGGTGCCGGGTTTGCCGGGCTGGGAACGGCCATTCGCCTGCAGCAGGCGGGCGTGAAGAATATCGTGATCCTGGAGCGTTCCACCGATGTGGGCGGTACCTGGCGCGACAACACGTATCCTGGCGCCGCCTGCGATATTCCATCCAACCTGTATTCCTATTCCTTTGCGCAGAATCCGGACTGGTCCCGCAGTTTCTCCGGCAGCGGGGAAATCCTGGATTATATTCACCATCTGGTGGACAAATTCGGACTGCGTCCATTGATCCGGTTTCAGCGCAACGTCACCGGGCTGGCGTTTGATGAGAGCGCCGGTGTCTGGTCTGCAA
>JBMOPR010000521.1:0-1657 GCA_049323075.1 Pseudomonadota bacterium | reverse complement strand
TTCGCACTGGACACGGAAATTTTCGATTTGCGGGTACTGGACGTGCTGCCGCCCTTGGGACCGCCGAATATGGAACCCAGCAAACCACCGCTGGCGCTGACACTGTGGCTGGAGGACTTCAGCTCCTGCAACGCAGCCTTGTCGGATTTCTGCACCTGCTCGGTGGCCTTGATATCGAACAGCACCGACGCCTTTACGTTACCTTTTTCCACCACCAGACGGGTGATACCCATCAGGATGGTTTCCCGCAACATGGCGCGCTGTTCCTTCGCCATCTGGATTTTGGCGTCCATGATCTTGGCCTTGACCTGGTTATCGCCCAGATCCACGGGCTCGCCATTCTTGTCAGTCAACTGCAGCTTCCTGGAACCATCTTCGTTCTCTTCATCGCTGAAGCCGAGACCGAATTCCTCGCTGTTGTTTTCCGCCAGATAACCGAACGAGGCCGCGTCGTCGATAGCATTGATGAATTTGGACACCGACTGCGTGGCCGCCTTCAGCAGCTTCTGGTACGACTCCATCTGTGCCAATGTCACTTCCAGGTTGGCATCAAACACGCCTTTCAACAGGTCTTTTACAAAGCCGGGAAAATCCACCTCGTCGATAAAGCCACCGGCCAGCTCACCCGCCTGATCAATGCGCTTGTTGGTGTGGCGGGTGTCGTCGATCATGTCGCTGGCCTTTTTGGGGTCTGCGAAAGCTCTGCTCTGCAAGCCCTGCTGCTGCGAACGCCCACCGTTCGCGTTCTGCGCCAGCTGCTGGTAGTTCTGCCGATACACGTCCAGATACAGCGCTTTCTGATCGTCCACGCCCAGCTGATGAAAAGTGGCGGACTGGGACAATGTTCTGCGCGTATATTCCCTTGCCAGATCCTTGATTGCTTGTTCGCTCATTGGATTGAACCCCTCAGCCCATCATCAGAAATCATCGCTTTCGGAATCGGCGAATTCTTCTTCCTCTTCCAGCATGTCCTCATCGCCGAAATCCATCTCATCGCCCGAGGCATTGGTGAAATTCAGGATGTAGGACTCCGCCGCCTGCAGGAATGCGGCGAAATCCTCCTGCCGCACCGACGACTCGTTGAAGTTGGCGATCCAGACGAAAATCTTGTTGCCATCCACTGCCAGTGAACGGTGTGCGGCAATATTGGGCGAGGCACCGAATTCCTCCTTCGACAGACGCTCGATCACCGTCCACAGACTCTTGCGCCGGTTGCCGCCGAAGTAGGCCATGATCTCGTCGTCTTTCAGGATCTCAAAACATTCCTGCAGCTGGGCGTAGAACTCCCGCGCCTGCACGTGCGCCATGCCCGTGCAATATTCGGTGAGATTGTATTGAAGCTCACGGGTGGCCTGGTAAATGCGCGAGCGGGACACCGGCGAGAATTCACCAATGCCTTCATCGACCCGCTCGGTCTTGTCGATGTATTCCGCCACTTCCGCCATCAGGTTATGCCATAGCTGCGGGAAGGGCTCGTTCACTACCATGCGCGACAGCACCTCGGTGTTGCCCTTGTTGAGAACGCGACGATAGACCATGCCACGTTCCTCGGCAGACGCCCGTTCCTCGCGCAGCTTCCAGTAACGGTAGAGGCGGGCAGCGGCTGCTCCTTCCACCACGTCGATGGAACCGGCAGACCAGTTCAGCACCAGCGCAT
>JBMOPR010000520.1:0-1671 GCA_049323075.1 Pseudomonadota bacterium | reverse complement strand
GCTGGAGTTCCGCCACCGGGTGCTGACGAATGCGGCAGGTCAGCAGGCAAAGCGTCAGGCCAGACCGGTGCGTTGGCACGTCTACATAGAGGGCGATGGCCAGCCGGTGAAATTCGGTGGCCAGCCGTCCGCCGATCCCACTCCCCGCAAACCGCTCTTGCTATCGGTGATGGCGCAGGACCCGCAGCCGGCACTCTATCTGGGCCGCCCCTGCTATTTCGATACGGCGGACCCTGCCTGTCACTGGGCTCGCTGGACCCTGGAACGCTACAGCGAGGCCACGGTGGCCAGTCTGGCCACTGCCCTGCAACGGCAGATCGGCAGCGGGGACGAACTGGTGCTGATCGGCCACAGCGGCGGCGGCACCCTGGCGGTATTGCTGGCGCCCCGGCTGGCCCAGACCCGGGCCGTGATCACCCTGGCGGGCAATCTGGATCTGGGCAGCTGGATTCAGGCCAATGACTACAGCCCCCTGCCTGCCTGTCTGGACCCGCAGCAACAGCCCCCCCTGCCGCCGCAGATTCGCCAGTGGCATGTTGCGGGTGGACGTGATGCGGTGATAAAAGCAGCGTGGATTCAGGGATTTGCAGCCAGCCAGCCCGGCGCCCAACTGATCGTGCTGGAAGGGGCTGATCACTACAGCCCCTGGGCCGACTGGCTGCCGGGATGGCTTCCCACACTGGACAGCACGCTGGCTCCACCCCCCTGAAATCGGCGGCGCGACAGCCGCGGACTGTGGAAAAGTTACGGGGTGATTCGGCTCCTTCCGCATATACTTTGAAGAATAACCATTCGAGAGGTGCAACATGGACATCATTCAGCGCTTGAATCTGAAAGCGTCGGGATTCACCCTGGGTTTTCTGACGGTCTTGCTGGCCGCCTGCGCCACCCCGGATACACCGTCTGCCGGCGGCAACGCTGAAGCACCCTCCTCCAAGAATGCCGACGACCTGATGATCATCGACTGTCTGCTGCCCGGCCAGGTGAAGAAGCTCGGTTCCTACACCACCTACCTCACCGCCCGTCGCCCCATCAAGACCACCGCCACCGACTGTGAAATCCGCGGTGGAGAATACGTGTCCTTTGACCGCGCCGATTACGCCACTGCCCTGAAAATCTGGCTGCCGATGGCCGAAGCTGGCGACGCGGAAGCTCAAACCTACGTGGGTGAAATCTTCGAAAAAGGCCTGGGCCTGAAGCCCGACTACCAGGCTGCGGCCTCGTGGTACGCCAAGGCTGCCGAGCAGAAAAACTCCCGCGCCCAGATCAACCTGGGCAACCTGTATGAAAAAGGCCTGGGCGTAGCGCCGGACAAGGCCAGGGCACTGAACCTGTACCGCATGGCCGCCGGCCTGCAGAGCGACAACCTGATGTACGCCTCCACGGTGGAAGCCCACGCGGTGTCACAGCAGGAACTCACCAAACTGAAGGACGAAGTGGCGTTCAAGAACCAGCAACTGGCCGCCGCGCAATCGCAGCTGACCAAAACCCAGCAGGAACTGGCCCAGCGCAAACAGTCGCTGGCCCAGGCCCAGAAAACCCAGAAAGACGCCGAACTGGCCCTGTACGCCCAGGAATCCAAGGCCATTCACCAGCAGAGCAGCGCACTGATTGCCCAGCTGCGGGCCGAACTGCAAAAGGCCCAGACCGAAGTGGAAGACCAGCGCAAAC
>JBMOPR010000519.1:0-1673 GCA_049323075.1 Pseudomonadota bacterium | reverse complement strand
GCTCGACATAGCGTTCAGGCGCCACCAGCCAGCCCAGACGCCAGCCGGTCATGTTGAAATACTTGGAGAAGCTGTTGATCACAAACAGGCTGTTACTCCGGTCCGGCAGCGCCAGGGCCGTCTCCGCCTCCAGGCCGTAGGTCAGGCCGTGGTAGATCTCATCCACAAGCAGGGCGCCGCTGCGGGAATCCACTTCCGCCTGGATCGCCCCCAGTTCTGCCAGCGACAATAACGTGCCCGTGGGATTGGACGGCGAAGCCACCCAGGCACCCCGTGTGTTGTCGCGCCAGTGGTGCCGCACCTGGGCCGCCGTCAGCTGGTAACGGGATTCCGGCCCCGTGGCCACCCGCTGCGGTTGCGCACCCAAAAGGTGCAGAAAGTTGTCATTGCAGGGATACCCAGGGTCCGCCAGCAGCACGCCGTCGCCCGGATTGAACAGCAGCGCCGTCACCAGGCTGATGGCGCCCGACGCCCCCGGTGTCACCACCACCCGCCGCCAGTCCAGCACGACCCCGTAGCGGGCCCGGTAAAAATCCGCGATCGCCCGCTTCAGTTCCGGCAACCCGGTGGGCGCGGTATAGCGCATTTGCCCCGCGCTCATGGCGCGAATTCCCGCCTGCACCACGTTGTCCGGCGTGGGAAAATCCGGCTCCCCCACCTCCAGGTGAATGATGTCGCGGCCCTGGGATTCCAGCTGTTTGGCCCGGTCCAGCAGCGCCATTACATGAAAGGATTTGATCTGGTTAAGCCGTTTCGCGAGGGGTACCAAGGTTGCCATCCTTCTGTCATCTGATTTTCACACAAGTGGTAAAAGATCACGGACCGCCAGTATTCCATAGCCCCGTAAATGGGGTTATGATCGGGCGTTCGCTGCCGGCAGGGCCTGTCCGCAAAGCCCGGCCACCGATGATATAACAGCCTGTTATATAACACCCGCAACGGCTTGGTTCGGCGCAGCCCAACGGGGTAACACGCGCTTCCCGGGGCAGGCAGCAGTGACGGCAAATGCGGAGCGGCGTTCGGGGAACGGCTCCGGAGCACTACTGGAATTTGCCAATCTTGCAATTTATGTTATATGAATAAAGATTGAGCAGTTGCGAGGATAATGCTTATGGCAACACGTAAAAAGAAGAACGTCGTCGAGCTTTCGCGCTCCCAGTTCACGCCGTATGAACCGGCCAAAGGCGAAGAGTACATGAGCAAGGGCCAGCTGGAGCACTTCAAGGCCATCCTGCTCAGATGGCGCCAGGAGCTGATGGAAGAAGTGGACCGCACCGTACACCACATGAAAGACGAATCTGTCAGCCTGCCGGACGCCGCCGACCGCGCCACCCAGGAAGAAGAATTCAGCCTCGAACTCCGCACCCGCGACCGCGAACGCAAACTCATCCGCAAGATCACCCAGGCACTCGACAAAATCGAAAAGGAAGAATACGGCTGGTGTGACGCCTGCGGCATCGAGATCGGCATTCGCCGCCTGGAAGCCCGCCCAACTGCCAATCTCTGCATCGACTGCAAGACCCTGGAAGAAATCAAAGAGAAACAGTGGGGAACCTGATTCACCACTGCGTCATCGCAATACTCAGGCACGTCATCATGACGTGCCTTTTTTGTTTTCACCCACCGCTCTCCTTCAGTCATCCTTCTGTCATAACTTTGTGACCGTTTGCGCA
>JBMOPR010000518.1:0-1680 GCA_049323075.1 Pseudomonadota bacterium | reverse complement strand
ACCGACGGCATTCCGGAATCGGAAAATCCCGCCGGCGAAATGTACGGCGAAACGCGTCTGCTCAGCCATTTCAACAGCCGCCGGGCTGATCCGTTTACCGCGCTGATTGACGACGTGCGGGATTTCACCGGCGGCAAAAGCCAGATCGATGACATCACCCTGCTGGAGCTTACCTGCCAGCCCGTGGATATCGCGCTGCAGCAGAGCGACGACCAGACCCGCCACAAGCCCGCCCTGCCCTGGCACATCGACATGAAGCTGAGCCCGGAGGAACTGCGCAGTGGCTCGCCCGTCGCTCTGCTGATCGACATGCTTGGCTCCACCCCGGACATGGAACGGCACAAGGATTATCTGCACACCATTCTGGCGGAACTGTTTTCCAATGCGCTGGAGCACGGGGTACTGGCCCTGAGCTCAGACCTGAAAAAAACCGAGGACGGCTACCTGGACTATTACCAGCAGCGGGAAGAAAAACTGCGCCGCCTGAACCAGGGTTTCGTCAATATTGGCGTCCAGTATGCTGTCCACGAGGGCAAGGGCCGTCTGCTGATCCGGCTTGAAGACAGCGGCAAGGGCTTCGATTTCAGCGGGCGTCGCCCGTCAGACGATGACGACGCTTTCGGTCGCGGCATCTCACTGTTGCAGACACTTTGCGAAAAAGTCACCTACAGCAACGGCGGCAGCCGGGTGGAAGTGGAATACAGGATCGAGTGACGCCGGCGGTTCAGGAATCCGGCGCAAGCAGTTCGTGACGGTAAGCGGACGGCGTCTTGCCCGTCCATTTCTTGAAGGCACGGTGAAAGGAACTGGCCTCGGAAAATCCCATCAGCAACGCAATCTCGTCAATGGTCAATTCCGGTTTCGACAGATAGAAGATCGACGCATCCTTGCGGATCGTGTCCTTGATTTCCTGATAGCTGGTGTTTTCATCCTTCAGCCGGCGACGCAGTGTTTGCGGCGTCATCGCCAGCTTGTCGCACACCACGGAAAAATCCGGGAAGTTGTTGCCGAATTCCTTGCTGATAATGCTGCGGATCTGCGCGTTCAGGCTGGCATTCTTGATATCGCCATCCATCAGCTCTTCCAGCGACGAGCGCAGGAATTTGCTGAGCGACAGCGCATTCTGCACCAGCGGCATCGTCATGTAGCGGCTGTCCAGCAGAATCTCGCAGTGGGACTGTTTGTAGTGCACCTGACAGGGGAACAGCGCCGCGTAATCGCCATCATCCAGCGCGGAAAAATCCAGGTTGATCCGCTTGGGCACGATCTGCTGGCCAATCAGCCAGGACAGGAAGCGCACAGTGAGAAACACCACCGCTTCCATGATGTAAGGCCGGAAATTCACTTCGGCGCGGGACACAAAGCGAATGCTGGCTTCGTCTTCGGTCTGCAGCAAACGGCCGACAATCGCCAGGTCAAACAGTTCGTAGAACTTGATACCCCGGCGAATCGCCTTTTCCAGGGTGGCACAATTGATCACGGCATGCGCCATCATGCTGAAGGTGCCGGGTTTCGACACCCGTCCCTCGCCAAACCCCATGAATTCATCTTCGGTGCGGTGCATGACCGCCAGCATCAGCTGAATGAAAAGCCGCTTGTCAACGTGGGCTTCACCTTCCCGCAACAGCTTGGGATCGATACCACTTTCTGCCAGCAGCTCCTCACTGCTGACGCCCGAGC
>JBMOPR010000517.1:0-1682 GCA_049323075.1 Pseudomonadota bacterium | reverse complement strand
AGAGTTTCCCATTGGCCAGGAAGTGCTGGTGGGGCGTGAAGTGGAATGCCAGATCTCCCTCGACAGCGGCCATATCTCCCGTTACCACGCCAAACTTTCGCTTACACCCGGTGGCGTCATGGTGGAGGATTTGCGCTCCACCAATGGCACCTTCATCAACGGCCGCCGCATCAGCGCGCCGCAGACATTGTCCATTGGTGATGAAGTGCGGTTTCACGAACAGGCGTTTCGCCTGGTGTCGGATCAGTCCCATGGCGATGCGGATGCCACCATGTTCCACAGCATGGGTACCGATGTCCGCCCTGTTGAGGTGGTGCAGTCGCCGGCTTACCCGCCTGTGCAGGCGCCAGTACGTCAGCCCGTGCGTGCCGCTGCGCCGGATGTGCAGATGAAAACCCAGGTGGGGGATGACGATGACGTCGGCACCCGTATCCTGTCCCTGGCGGAATTGCAGCGTCTGGAAGGGAAAGGCAGCCGGGTGGTAAAAGGTCCGGATAACGGCAGTGGGCCCCGTTTCGTGGTACTGACTGCCCCCATCCGGGGCAAGGTGTTTTCGCTGATTTCCCAGCAGCGCAATGCCTGGCTGATCGGGCGCGATGAAAAGTGCCAGTTCAACCTGAGCGACAAGACCGTGTCGGCGGAGCATGCCCGGGTACGCAAGCTGGGGGATGACTGGGTGCTGGAAACCTGCGAGGGGCGCAATCCGATTTTCATCAATAACCGGCCCATCGAGATCAGTACGCTGCAACCAGGGGATGTGGTGCGCATCGGCCGCATGGAGATGATGTTCCGCGTGGACGAGCGGGCCATTGCACCGCCCGTTTCGGCTGAAGTACCTGAGTTTGTCTGGTCCCGTTTTAACCTTTCACTGGTGGTGGGTGCTCTGGCGGTGCTGGGGCTGGTGTTGGGAATCCTGCTGGTGGCCTGACCGGGGCAGCCCGTCAAGCCAGCGAATCCATTTCAATCGGAAATTCAATTCGACGCCCGGGCGGTTTCAGACCGCCCGGGTTTTTTCCAGCCCGCCAAAAGCCTTGAACAGATCCTTGCACAGCGCGGTGAGTTCCAGCGCCATCACCGCAAAATCCTGATCAAACTGCTGCGCGCGACTTTCCGCTTCCGACTCGTTGGCCTGCTCGATCAGCACATCCTCGAACTTCAGCCGCTTCAATGACAGATCCTCGTGAATCACGCAACGGATGCTGTCCTTCCAGATCACCGCCAGCTTGGTGCAGCGTTTGCCGGCTTCCAGCAGTTGCTGCACTTCTTCGGCATCCAGATCCTGGCCTTTGCAGCGGATCACGTTGGATGTATCCAGCGGATTGCCCAGTTCGCACTCCCGGTCCAGCACAAACGGTTCCGGCGCGTGCTGTTCGGTGAGCCAGTGGGTCATCACATCGGCCGGTACGTTTTTGCTGGCGGGCGGAATCACCGGCAGGGTGGACAGTGCTTCGCGCAGATGGCCCAGGAATTCCTCGGCCTGTGTCGCGCTGGAGGTGTCCAGCAGCAGCAGTTTTTCTTTCGGTGCAATGAAACCGTAAATGCGCCGGGTGCGGGTGAAGGCGCGGGGCAGCAGGTCCAGCAGCACTTCATCCTTCAGCTGGTCGCGTTCCTTTTTATATACCTTGCGGGCGTCGCGCTGTTCGATGGCGTCGATTTTGTCCTGCATTGCTTCCTTGATCACC
>JBMOPR010000516.1:0-15068 GCA_049323075.1 Pseudomonadota bacterium | reverse complement strand
GAACCCAGCGTGACGCGGGAGCGGTTGAAGCGGGCGATCTACCAGATCATCTGCATGGAAGAGCCGTTTGTATGCGAAGCGGTGCGGCCTCACCTGCCGGCGCTGAAAAAACAGTATCTGGGGGATGCTTCCTCTGACCCGCTGTCATTGTTCCCTTTACTGGGGGATGTGCAGGCAGGAACCGGCTGATGTTCCTGCCTGTGTGGCACACCGCGTTCTGAGCCTTTTTCACAGGGGCTTGCGCAGGCTGAACGCGCCCCGCAGGTCACCCACCTTGAAGCCTGTGGCCTGATCTTGCGGATACAGGTCCGTCAGCGCCGCCCGAACCTCCGGCGCCAGTTCGGTGCCATGACATTTGACACAGAGATCACCCGTGGCAATCGGCTGCATGAAGCGGTATTCCGATGCCGAGATCAGTGTGGCCGGTTGCAGGTGCTCCACGGCAGTGCCGGCCGTCACCTGGCGGGCCCAATCCTGCAATACCTGTTGTTCCCACGGGTCGGGCTGGTTGGCCGGATTGCGCACCCGGCTGGCGGTGCGCGCCACCTTCCAGCCGCTGTCTTTGCTGGCTGCATCCGCAATCTGTGGCGCGTTCACCTTGCACACCTGCAGGGCGTTGACAGGCCCACCACTGGTCATGGCCGCCTGCAGCAGGGATTTCAGCTGGCCGCCAAACTGCTGGGTGACCTGGCGGGCTTCCTGTTGCAACGCGGCTGCATCCGGTTGGTCGGTGGCATTGGTCAGCGCCGGCCAGCAGGCGCTGCCCAGCAGCAGTATCGGCATCCATAGTTTCATGGCGCATCTCCGGTTAAATAATCCAGCCCAGTGTACGAAATCCTGCCACCGTCCAAATTGATCCAGATATGCTTAGTTGTGAATAAGTCGCTAGTTGGTAGCACCGGCCTGGCTTAGGCTTGGCGTCGATTGAAGACCAACCAACAGGAGATACGCCATGGATCGTCGCAATTTTGTCACTTTGGGAGCGATTGGCAGTGCAGCAGGACTGTTGCTGCCGGCCGCATTGCAGGCCGCCGATGCGGGTTCCCTGCAGACACCCTTCGCCGGGGGCATTTATTACACCAAGGATAAGCCGGGCCGCTGGGCCGCCAAGGCGGCGGGACATTCACCGGTAGTGGAAAGCGCGGGCAAGATGGTGCTGGTGACCACGCCCCATGAAATGAAAGGCTACGAACATTTCATCGTGAAGCATGTGCTGCTGGATGCGAACATGAACCTGCTGGGAGAAAAGCTGTTCAATCCGTTGCAGGACAAGGCGGCGGTGTCGCAGTTCGAAATTGCCGCTTACTCCGGCCCCGCCTATGCCCTCAGCATGTGCAACCAGCATGATGTGTGGGTGACAGCCTTTACGGTCTAGTCCGACCGCTGCGCCAGCCAGTCCGCCGTGATCGCCCAGGTGTGTTCCTGGGCCTTGCCCCCCGCAAATACTCCCGCGTGCCCGCCGGGCACTACCTTGAAGGTGCGGTCCTGTGATTGCACCAGTTCCATCAGCCGTTTTGCCGCGCGGATGCTGACGATGCGATCGCTTTTTCCGGCGAACGCCAGCAGGTTGCTCTTGATGCCGGTGAGATCGGATTCCCGGTCGCCAATCTGCACCCGTCCCGTGGCCAGTTTGTTCAGCAACGTGAAATCCACCAGCAGCTGCTGCACGGTGGCGCCGGGATAATCCGGCATGTTATTGAACCATTCCCGCGTGGTGAGGTGGGCCTTCACGTAATCCCGGTCCGCCAGGTTGCGCACCAGATCGAAATAACTGACGACGCCGGCGAAAGGATTGGTGAGTTTGAACAGCACCGACAGCAGATCGCCGGGCACGTGGAATTTTTCCGGCCGGATGTCGAAGCGGTCCAGCGGCAGCAGCGACACACCTTTTTTCGCCCAGCCCAGCAGTGCACCGCCGGGACGGGCATGAAAATCGATGGGGCTGGCGATGGTGACGATATTGCGCAGCTGGCCCTGATCGTGGGCGCCGGCATAGAGCAGGGTGAGCAGGCCGCCCATGCAGTAGCCGACGATGGAGATGTCACGCTGGCCGCTGTGCTGCTGTACCTGCTCCACGGCCTCTGTCATCCAGCGGTTGACGTAGGTGTCGAGGGACAGGTGGGCATCCTTGAAGCCCGGTGCACCCCAGTTCACCAGATAGACCTGGAAGCCGCGTGCGTTCAGAAACCGCACCCAGCTGCGTTCGGCCATCAGGTCGTAGATCCAGTGATACACCCCCAGCGGCGGCACCAGCAGGACCGGCACCCGGTGCTGTTGTGCCAGGGGGGTGACGGCTTCGCCGTCCAGCAGGAAGGGGGCCTGGTCCTGGTGCGGGTAGTAGCGCAGCTCCATCAGGCCGTCGCGATAGATCGTCTGGTGGGCGCTTTTGTCCGCCACGATGAATTTTTCAGTGTGGGTGCGGCGTTCCACCGCGTGCCGGACGTAGTTGACCGGGGACTTCAGGAGCGAAGGCATTGCCATGGATGCGGAACTCGGGATGAACGTCTTCTATAGTTTAATGGAATGATTTCCGATTGCCCTGGCCGATTTTATCCCATGACCCGAAATTTCCTGCGCTGGCTGCTGCTGTGGCCCCTGCTTGTGCTGTCGGCCCTGGTGAAGGCCGATGTGGTGGCGCTGGACCCCTCGATGCAGGGCATGCCGCTGGGTCGTTTTCTGGAATATCAGGTAGATACGGGCGGCAAGGCCAGTCTGGAGCAGATCCGGGCCCGGCCGGACTGGCTGCCTCTGGCGGTGGATGTGCCCAATTTCGGCCTGGCCATGCCGGCGCACTGGTTCCGGCTGGAGCTGCAGGTGGCGGACCCCGGCCGTCCCTGGCTGCTGGAGATTGGCTACAGCGAGGTGGACAAGCTGGATTTCTATCTGCTGGACGAATCCGGCCGGCTGCTGGACCAGCGCGAGCTGGGCGCCCGACGGCCCCGCGCGGAGGGCAGCGTGTTGCACCTGCGCCCGGTGATTCCGCTGCGGCTGCAGCAACCGGGGGTGATGAGCGTGTATTTCCGGGTGGAATCCAACCGTGCTCTGCAGTTCCCCCTGCTGCTGTGGCAGCAGGAGGACTTCATCGCACAGGACGAAATGATCAACCTCACCCTGGGGTTGTTCTTTGGCATGCTGGTGGTGCTGCTGCTGTACAACTTCTTCCTGTTCGCCGTCTTGCGGCATCGGTTGTATCTGGAATTCGCGCTGTTCATGGCGGCGCTGATTTTGTTCCATTGCCATCTGCGCGGCATCAGTCTGCGCTTTTTCTGGCCTGGCCAGGTTCAGCTGAATGAGTCGGTATGGCTGGGCAGCGGTCTGCTGTCGATCTTTTTCGGCGTTTTGTTCGCGGATCATTTCCTGCAGCTGGAGCAACGGGGATTTCCGCTGCTGAAACTGCTGCGGCTGACCCGCTGGCTGGCGCTGCTGGCGGTGTTCATGGCGCCCTGGCTGGGTACTGAACTGGGCGTCTATGGCCTGGTGCTGCTGACGCTGATGGCCACGCTGATGCTGATGATCTCGGTGTTCTATCACTACCAGACCGATAACCGCCCGGTGCAGCTGTTCGCCATGGGGTGGGTAGTGCTGGTGGGGGGCGTCCTGATCCTGGCGGGCAACCGGACCGGGTTGCTGCCGGTCAATCTGCTGACCGAACATGCGGTGTCGCTGGCCACGCTGGCGCAGTTCATGCTGTTTTCCATGGCCTTGAGCCACCGGGTCAATCACGAGAAGGCGCTGTCGCTGCAGCGGGGCGCCCAGCGTCTGACGGCCTTGCAGGAGGCGTGCGCGTTGCAGGCCCAGCAGTTGCGGGCGGTGGAAATGCAGCGCAACGCTGACAGCATGGCGCTGCAGTTGCAGACCGCTACCAATGAGCGCCTGACCCGCGAAATCGACGACAGTGGCGCGGCACTGGAACAGGCCAGCCAGCGTTTGCGCGAACTGTCGCGGCTGGATCCCCTCACCGGCCTGTACAACCGCAATCACTGCAATGAACGCTTGCGGGAAGAATTCGAACGCAGTGCCCGTACCGGGCAGCCCGTCAGCCTGATCCTGGTGAGTGTTGACCAGTTTGCCCAGGTGTGTGAGCGGTGGGGCGTGCGTGCCGGTGACCAGTTGTTGCGAATGGTGGCGGAGTGGATCCAGGCGGTGACCCAGCATCATTGCGCCAGCCTGTTCCAGTTCGAGGAAAAAGTGTTTGCTGTGCTGCTGCCGGGGGTGGGCGCGGATCGGGCCAGCGCACTGGCGGAGATGATTCGCGCGGCCATCGGCCAGCAGCCGTTCGTGCAGGCCACGACAGCACAACCGGTGACCGTGAGTGCCGGCGTGGGCACTCTGGTGCCACAGCCGAATGGCCGGCCGGAGAGCTGGGTGCGGCTGGCGCAGCAGGCAATGAACCGGGCCCGCCAGCAGGGTGGTGATGCGGTCTGTGTTGAGACGCCACCAGCGGGGGTGGCCCATGGCTGAGTTGCGCGCGGTGTTGCTGGTGTTGCTGGCCTGGCTGTTGCCGGCGCTGGCGTCCGCTGATCATGGCCGGCACTGGGCGTTGCTGCTGGATACGGGTGAATACACGGATGTGGTGGCGCTGGACCAGGCCGATGTGGAATGGGAGGCGTCGCGCTGGCAGGTGCCCAACCTGGGTTTCCAGTCGCGACCCTGGTGGTTCCGCCTCGACATTGCGCCGGACGAACTGGCACCGGGTCCGTGGCGCCTGTGGTTGCACAACAGCCTGCTGTCGGACATGACCTTTGCGGTGCTGGAAGATGGCAAGCTCAAATCCTCCCAGCGCGATGGCCTGTGGCTGCGACTGGACCAGCGTGCCGCGCCGTTCCGCCAGCCGGCTTTTGCGTTCACGGTAGAGGCCGGCAAACGCTACCGCATTTACCTGCGCGTGCATTCGGAAACCGCCCTGCAGGTGCCGGCACAATTGCAGCCGGAGGATGTCTTCCTGGCGCAGAAGGAAGCCGGTGACCTGCTGCTGGGGCTGTTCCTGGGCGTGCTGGTCGCCATGATGCTGTACAACCTGGCGCTGTATTTCAGCGCGCGGGAAACCGGCTTTCTGCTGTATGGCGGCCATGTGCTGGCGCTGCTGTTTTTTATCGTCAGCTGGCAGGGGTTGGGCGCGACCTGGTTCTGGCCCGGACTGATCGGCCTGCAGAGCAGCAGCATCGCGATCGCCACCTTTCTGGTGATCGGTTTTTCCACCTGGTTTTGCTGCGTGTTCCTGCAGCTGAACCAGGACAACTTCCCCTACTACCGGTTGTTCATCGCGATCCGCGTGTTTGCCTTTGGTGGCGTGCTGGTGATGCCGGTGCTGCCGATCCAGTGGGCGGTGGTAAGTTCGTCGTGCCTGTCAGTGCCGGCAGTGGTACTGGTGGCGCGGTCGCTGTTGCAGCGGGAGGCATTGCGCGAACGTCCCGCCCGCCTGTTCGCCATGGGTTGGGCGCTGTATGTCACCGGCGCCTTCATGATGGGGCTGAACAAATTCGGATTTATCGAAGTCACGCCGGCGTCGGAAAATCTGTTGCTGTGGGCATCGGTGTTCGACATGGTGCTGCTGTGCATCGCGCTGGGCGATCGCCATATTCTGGACCGCAACCGGCAATTGGAGCGGCAGGCACAGGCGCTGGAGCAGGCGGGCCGTGAACTGGAAGGATTGCAGTTGCGTGTGCAGCGTGAACAGGCGGCGCGGGCGGCGCTGGCGCAGGATCTGGCGGGACAGGAAAGTTATGGTCGTGAACTGGAGCTGCGCAATCGTGCGCGCCAGCAGGAGATGGCCGAGGTGCAGCGTGGGCTCGAGCAGGCCAGCGAGGCCGACAGCCTGACCGGACTGAAGAACCGCCACTATTTTGCTGACCGCCTGCAGGAGGAGATCCGCCGCTGCCGTCATCTGGGCACCTGCCTGAGCCTGCTGCTGGTGGACATCGACCATTTCAGCCAGATCAACGACAGTCATGGCCATCTGGCGGGGGACGAATGCCTGCGTCAGACTGCCGAGATCCTGCGCCAGCAACTGAAACGTCCCGCCGATATCCTGTGTCGTACGGGTGGCGAGCAGTTCTGCGTGCTGCTGCCGGACACGGGCGGCGATGGCGCCCTGCAACTGGCGGAGCAGATGCGCATGAAAGTGGCGGACTGCCCCATGCTGTGCGCGGGTGTGCGGGTGATGGCGACGGTCAGCGTCGGCGTGTTGTTGTATGATCCCGCCAGTGGCGCGCGCACGGATCAGCTGCTGGATCTGGCGGGCCAGGCGTTGCGACAGGCCAAGGCCAGCGGACGCAATTGTGTGAGTCTGGCCGCCGCTTAGGTGCACCGGCGTCAATGCTTCGGCGCATTCGCCCGTGCCGGAGCAGTTTTACGTGCCAGATTCATGCGATATTAATGTGATGCCCGCCGATTGGTAAAAAGGAGCTTGCCCATGCCTGTTCGAACGTTGCTATTGCTGCTCGCGCTGCTGGTTTGTGCATGCAAGCAGGCGCCGCCACCGGTGGCGGCCATCCCTGAAGTGGGCGTGCAGAATCCGCAGCGGCGGTCGATCGAGGTGGAGCGCGATTTTATCGGCGAGGTGAAGGCCACCGAGGAAGCCGAAATCCGTTCCAAGGTCACCGGCCGCGTCGTGTCGGTAGAATTCAAGGAAGGCACGCTGGTGCAGTTGAACCAGCCGCTGTTCCGCATCGACAGTGAAAGCCTGAAGTCAGCGGTGGATGAAGCCGTGGCGGAAGTGGCGCGGGCCAGGGCCAACCTGGATCAGGCCAAGGCTGACGCCGCCCGCTACAAGAGCCTGGTGAGCAAGGGCACCATTTCGCGCCAGCAGTACGACGACGCTTTCAGCAAGCAGGCGCAGGCCGTCGCAACCCATGCAGCGGCCAACGCCAAGCTGGATCAGGCCCGGACCCAGTTGCGGGAGTCCGCGATTCTTTCACCCTATGACGGCCGTATCGGCCGTGCGCTGGTCAATGTCGGTGCGCTGGTCACTGCCAACCAGACGCTGCTTGCCACCGTCTCCACCACCGCCACGGCGCGGGTGGATTTCGCCCTCAGCGAGCGCGAGTACATCCGCATGATGCAGGATCGTTTGCGGGAAGAGCAGACCTACGAGGAAATCCAGGTGAAACTGCTGCTGGCCGAAGGCAGTCTGTACCCCGAGATCGGCCGTATCACTTTTTCCGACCGCGCCATTTCCGCCGATACCGGCACCTTTGCCGTGTCTGCGACGTTTCCCAATCCCCACGAATGGCTGCGGCCCGGCATGTTCGCCCGGGTGCGGGTGCGGGTGGCCACGGTACCGGATGCGATGCTGATTCCGCAGCGGGCGGTGCAGGAAATTCTGGACAAGACCTTCGTCAGCCTGGTGGATGCCAATGGCAAGGTGGAGCGGCGCGCGGTGGTGCTGGGCTCGAATGATGGTGACGAATTGGTGGTGAAGGAAGGGTTGCAGGATCAGGATCAGGTCATTGTGGAAGGTCATCACAAGGTGCGGCCCGGTGCTCCGGTAAAGGCCGTGCCGCTGACGCCGCCGGTGGTCGAAACCGCTGCCACCTCTGCGAACGGTTGAGGGCGGATTCATGGCGCGTTTCTTCATCGACCGGCCGGTGTTCGCCATTGTGCTTTCGCTGTTCATCACGCTCAGCGGCCTGCTGGCGCTGGGTGTGCTGCCCATTGCCCAGTATCCGCAGATCACGTTGCCCACCATCAATGTCTCGACCCAGTACATCGGCGCCAATGCCGACGTGGTGCTCGAAAGTGTGGCGCAAGTGGTGGAAGACAAGGTCAACGGCGTGGAAGGCATGCTGTACATGGATTCGCAATCCACCGGCAACGGCCTGTATTCGCTGAACGTCACCTTTGGTCTGGACAAGAATGCGGACATGGCGTCGGTGCTGACACAGAACCGCGTGACTACCGCCACCCCGTCGCTGCCGTCGGAAGTGAACCAGGTGGGCGTGACACTGCGCAAGCAGACGCCGGACGTGCTGATGTATTACGCGCTGCATTCACCGGGCGGTACCTATGATCCCCTGTTCCTGAAAAATTACGGCAGCATTTACGTCACCGATGTGCTGAAGCGTATTCCCGGCGTGGGCAACGTCAGCGAGTACGGCAGCGATTTCGGTTTGCGCATCTGGCTCGATCCCACCCGCATGTCGAAACAGGGCATCACGGTGAACGATATCCTGCAGGCGGTGAAGGAACAGAATATCCAGGTGCCCGCCGGTACGCTGGGCCAGTATCCGGCGCCGCCCCACCAGGTGTTCCAGTATTCGGTGCTGGTGCAGGGCCGGCTGGTGGCGGCGGAGGAATTCTGCGCGGTGATCCTGAAAAGTGGCGGCGCCGGACAGTTTGTGCGGATTCGCGACGTGGCACGCTGCGAACTGGGGGCGAAGGATTATCTGTATTTTGGCAGCTTCAATGGCAAGCCTGCCGCGATCTATGCCATCAACCTGACACCGGATGCCAACGCGCTGGATGTGGCGGAAAAAATCCGCGCGGAGATGGAGCAGCTGGGGCGGAATTTTCCGCCGGATCTGGCGCTGGATATCGTCACCGACAACACACTGTTCGTCACGGAATCCATGACCGAAGTGCTGCACACGCTGTTCGAAGCCATGGCACTGGTGCTGATCGTGGTCACGCTGTTCCTGCAAAGCTGGCGCGCCACGCTGATTCCCATGCTGGCGGTGCCGGTGAGCCTGATTGGCACGCTGGCGCTGTTTCTGGCGCTGGGCTTTACCATCAACACACTGACGTTGTTCGCGCTGGTGCTGGCGATCGGCATCGTGGTGGACGACGCCATCGTGGTGGTGGAGGCGGTGGAATATCACATGAAAGTGAATGGACTGTCGCCCCGTGATGCCACCGTGCGCGCGATGCAGGAGGTGTCAGGGCCTGTGGTGGCGATTGCGCTGGTGTTATGCGCGGTGTTCGTGCCGGTGGCGTTGCTGGGCGGAATTTCCGGCGTGATGTTCCGCCAGTTCGGTTTGACCGTGGCGGTGTCGGTGCTGCTGTCGGCGCTGGTGGCGCTGACGTTGACGCCCGCATTGTGCGCGCTGCTGCTGCGGCCCCATGCGGCCCACGCCCGCGGGCTGATGGCGGGTTTTTTCGCTGCCTTCAACAGGGGGTTTGACTGGCTTAATGCCCGCTATGGCAGCGGTGTGGCGCTGGCCCTGCGTCGCAGCCTGTTGATGATGCTGACGCTGGCGGCGCTGGTGCTGGCCACTGCCGAACTGTTCCGCCAGGTGCCCACTACCTTCGTGCCGAACGAGGATCAGGGCTACTTCCTGGCATCGGTGCAGTTGCCGGAAGCGTCCACCCTGGCCCGCACCAAGGACGTGCTGGCGCAGGTGGAGACGGTGGTGCGGGCCATTCCCGGTGTCGAGAAAACCCTCGGCATCAGCGGCGTGAATTTGTTGCAGAGCACGCCGCAATCCCACGCGGGTCTGCTGGTGGTGCGGCTGAAACAGTGGGATGAGCGCACCACGGAAGAAATGTCGCTGCGCAACATCCTGCTGACCTTCAATCGCGAAGTGCAGGCGGTGAAGGAAGCGCAGGTGATGCCGTTCAATCCGCCGCCCATTCCGGGTCTGTCATCCACCGGCGGTTTCAGCATGATGCTGCAGGACAAGGGCGGGCGTGGTGCTGCGGCGTTGCAGCAGGTGGCCGATGATTTCGTGGCGGCGGCGCGGCAGCGGCCGGAAATCGGTATGGCGTTTTCGAAGCTGCAGTCCAGCACGCCATCGGTGCGGCTGGAAGTCGATCGCGACAAGGCCAAACAGCTGGGTGTGTCGCTGTCGGATCTGTTTGCCACGTTGCAGACCATGCTGGGCGGTACCCAGATCAACGATTTTTCCCGCTTCGGTCGCACCTACAAGGTCACCATGCAGGCCGCCAGCGAATTCCGCGCCAACACCGGTGCGCTGAATCTGCTGTACGTGCGTGGCGCCGGCGGTGCCATGGTGCCGCTCTCCACGCTGGTGAGTTGGGAAAAAGCCGGTGCGCCGCAGGTATTGAAACGTTTCAACGGCTATCTGGCGGCAGAAATCGGCGGCAATCCCGCAACCGGCTACAGTTCCGGCGAAGTGCTGACGGCATTGGAGGAGCTGGCTGCGGGTCTGCCGGATGGTTACGGTTTCGAATGGGCAGGCCTTTCGCGGCAGGAGAAAGAAAGTGCAGGCCAGACGTTGCCGATCCTGGTGCTGGCAGTGCTGGTGGTGTTCCTGTTCCTGGCGGCGTTGTATGAAAGCTGGGCCGTGCCGTTCGCAGTGCTGCTGGCGCTGCCGCTGGGCGTGTTCGGCGCAATGCTGGCGCTCTGGGTTTCCGGTGCGCCCGGTTCTGTGTACACGCAGATCGGCCTGATTCTGGTGATCGGGCTGGCGGCGAAGAACGCGATCCTGATTGTGGAATTTGCCAAGATGAAACGTGAGGAAGGCGCCAGCATCCGCGATGCGGCAATCGAGGCCGCACGTCAGCGCCTGCGACCGATCCTGATGACATCGCTGGCGTTCATTCTGGGCGTGGTGCCGCTGATACTGGCCACCGGTGCTGGTGCGGCGTCGCGCGTTACGCTGGGGCTGGCGGTGTTTGGCGGCATGTTGATGGCGACAGTGCTGGCCATCTTCCTGGTGCCGGTGCTGTATGCGCTGATCCAGCAACTGGCAGAGCGCTGGAGTGGGGGCGACCGGAAGCGGGGTTGAGGTGCGGGTCTGCTGTTGAATATCAACGTCGCATAAATCTGTCTCAACTTCACTGAAATGAAGATTCCGGTCTCCAGTCGGACCGGCAGAACAGAAAATTTGCGGGAGGCCGTACCACGCCAGGTGTTTGAGAAGTGCGTGGTATTTTGTGCAGCTATGTACCTGGAACCCTTTCGGTATTCAACAGTTGAATGGCAGTGCTCCCCAACAAGCGCAGTTGCCACTCATGATCGCTATAGCAGAAGGACAACTTTTGTAAGCCTATCCTAAAAATGTCGGCGACCGTGGCCAGATCCGCATGCCGTTTTATAAAAATTCTCTAGAATTGACTTGTTGTCGTCTATGTCAGCGACGTGGTAATCGGAGCACCGAACTTCAATTTCAGCATCGGCAATCCCCTGTCAACAGGGTTTTGAAGTGGCCCTGTCGTGTGGAAAGCCTTTCTGGTGCGACGCTGCTGTCAAAGAAGGCGCGCAACACCCGGCAGAATGACGTCCGTCGGTGCGGGTTTTGTTGTTTCTGGAGTGGAGATCTGATGCGAATACTGTTGTTCCTGCTGTTTTTCACTCCCGCCGGCGTAGGAGCCGCACCAGTGCTGACGGTCGAGTCGCTGGATTATCGCGGTGCTGATCTGTCTGGCGGTGCAGTGGCAGAAGGGCAGGTCACCATGCCATTTGTGCGGGGTGGTGCTGATGGCGTGGCGGCGGCCATCAACGAGCAATTGTTTCAGGGTCAGTTCAGCGTACCCGCGCAGGTGCCAGCCGACGGGCACTTCACACTGCCCGCAAATGAAGACGGGGCTGCTCACGCTTTTGCCCAAAGTTTCACGGTGACACGCAATGACGATCGCATTCTCTCTATAGCTTTTGATGTTGAAGGCTGTGGCGCCTATTGTGAAAACTACAATGTCTATTACAGCTTTGCTGTGAAAACGGGCGATTTGCTGAAGCCGGATGCCCTTTTTACTGCCAATGGCATGAACAACCTGGCGCAACTGCTCGGGCGGGCCAAAGGGGCAGAACACCGGAAACTGTTGGCAACACTGCGACAGGAATTGCACACTGCCTACCAGAGGCATGAACAGCCGGATACCATCACCGACTTGCAGGAGCGCATCAGCCTCAACAGCGAGTGCATCGGCGAGGGCAGACACACCGACCGCACACCGCGCGTGGCGGAAACCGGGCCGGGATTCGGCTATGACAAATTTGCATTCGGCGAGAAAACCTTTCGCCTGACACGCGAACGCTGCAGCAACCATGCGATGCGCGCACTGGACGATGTCGGCAACTACACACTCGAACTGCCCTATGCGGCATTGTCACCCTATCTCACCGATTACGGCAGGCGCCTTCTACTCGACGAAGCGGCAGCGCCGGTGGCAGAGAGCAGCGGGGCGCACGTTGAAGACGCCGGCGACGAAGCCGTGCTGTTTTTCCCTGCTCCGTCGGACAGCACCGCCGGCCTTACGTGGATCGTGGGTGGTGATCCGGTGCCAGCCGGTGATGGTTGGTGGGTACTGGCCTGCGACGAGGATTGCGCCCTGCATGCCGCCACACTTCAGGTGAGCGAGACTGCCGCATCCCGCAGTGAAGATGAAAAAATTCCAGCGCAGAAATTGCAGTGGACGCCCGTGCCTGCCGGCCAGGTCGTGGCCATCTTCAAGCCGGCAACTGCAAATTCCGCACTACGCGTGAAGGCGGGCGTGGTCAAGACCATGGACGACTATCCCGCGTCGCCGCACGCCGAAACAATGGATATCACCATTCCGCTTGATACCATTCCGCTCGACAATGCACAGACGGCACTGCTGGTGCCGCGAATAACGTCCACCGACCCTGAACAGATCGACCGACTGGAACTACGCATCGACGGCAAGCGCCAGGCGTTGCCCGGTTACCGGCTGTCCAGCATCGACGAAGTGCCCGAAGCATTTCAGATGCTGTGGTGGGCGGGTGATCTTGATAGCGACGGCAAGCTGGACCTGATAATCAGCCACGACAGCTGGCAGACAGATGTGGCGCTGTACCTGTCATCACAGGCCCGGCCGGGCGAACTGGTCGGGCTTGCCGGCAGCATGCGTTACGAGCAGCCAGGAGAATGATGGTCATGCGGCGTGCTCATCTGCACAATATCCTGTCCATTGTCCTGCTGCTGATCGCCTCGTCGCCGTTCGCACAAGAGCCGTTGAACCGCGAAAAACCTGCTGCGATCGACCGACTTTCGCATGAGCCGTATCTGCGCACATTTGCGAAACCGTTGCCGCTGGACAATGCGCAAACGCTGTATTTTGAACGCGATGGGACACAGGCTCGGCTGTGGCGGCTCGACTGGCGGAGCAACCTTGCCACACCATCGCCGCTCGCCGGATTGCCATTGAATGATGACAAACTGCGCTACACGGCGGTGCAGACGAGCGCGGGGTTTTGGCTCATTGGACCGGTAGTGATGGTGGTGAAGCCTGATGGCAGCACAGTCACTTTGCCGGCGTTCGATGCAGATGAACCCACGGCGGTGGCGCTGCGCGATGGCTCGGTATTGGTGCTGGGCAGCAGCATGCACAATCACACCGAAACCCTGCGGCGGCTTACGCTGACTGCACAAGGTATTGCAGTGGAAGAAAAGGGTGAACTGCCACATGCCCTGAGCGGCAAGGATGTAAATTACAAAGCGCGCTACGGAGTGGCGGCACTGACCCTCGCCGACGGCCGTGTGTTTACTGCTGGCGGCGGCTCCTCCGGCGATTTGCAGCGCGCGGCGATTGTCGATCCACAAAATGGCTCTGTGCGGGCATTGCCCGACATGCCGCACAAACGCACTTTTGCGGCGCTGGTGTCGCTGCCGGATGGTCGCGTGGTGGTTGCCGGCCACGAACATCTGCGCTGCTACGATTCCGATGTGCGCACAGTCGATGTTTACGCACCGCAACAGAATGCCTGGCAGTCGCTGCCGGATTTGCCATTTCCGCTTTGCGCGGATGCCTACCATGCCGACGGCCCGACCGGGACGGTGCTTCCCGATGGCACCCTCGTATTGGGCGGCCACCTCGAACAGCATCTGATGGCGTTGCGTACTGATCCCGCATCGGCAAACGGATATGCACGTTATTGGGAAGTGATCGGCCCGACCGACCGCATGCGCATCAGCGGCGTATTGCAGGCATTGTCGAACAGCGAAGTGGTGATTGCCGGTGGCGTACATCATCTGGATTTCGGCGGTTGCTGTTACGGTACATCCGGTGCAGAGCGTGTGGTGCTGCCTACGCAGCCTGATCGGGGTGCGCCGTTTGCCAGCGTGAACGTGCCACTGCAAGGCGCAGGTATCGCGCAGCGCGGTGATCGCGTCTTCATCGCATCCGGCCGCGTGTTTTCCTTCACCAGCACAGGCCAGTTGCGCTACAGCACACTGACAGAATTGCTCGACTTGCGTAGTGGCCGCGTGCAGCAATTGCCCCCGCTGCCTTTTGTGACCGGTTCTGCGCAGGTGGCGTGGCTCGACGAGGATCGCATACTCGTAAAAGGTCAGTTTGCTGATCCTGCGAACAGAGGTTTCCAGCCCGGCGAGAATCTTTCTTCCTACATCCCGGAGAGCAGTGGAGCGCTGGCAATCTTCCATATATCGCAGCAGCAGTGGAAGCAGCCGTTCGACAACGATCTGCTCAAGGACGCGCAGTTGCTGGGTGCGCGCGACGATGAAGCATTCCTGCTCGGCAGCAATGGCAGCATCCTGCAAATGCAACTGTCAACGCAACAGGTGAACACTCTGTCGTCGCCTGCGCAGGTGCAGCTTGGCGCGACGGGGCGTCGTCTTGCAGATGGACGTGTCGTGGTGGCTGGCGGCAACATGAAACGCAAGCGCATATCGCTCATCAACGATGAATGCGAAATGGCGACTGCAAATCCCGCGCAGGATTGTCCGGAGCAGTTCACAGGCTGGGGCCCCCTTCTGCCGGCCACGCGCTACCAGTGGTACACACCGGCAGGGAGCGGCAGCGCAGAAAAGTGGCAACAGAGCGACAAAGCGCCGGATGCCGAATTTGAGAATACGGAGATCGTGCAAACGCTCGTCGATGTGCAGGGGCGTGTGCTTCGTCTGGTGCGACCCACAGCGAGCGATGGTGACAATCCGCTGCCGGAATGGTGGTTGGTTCGCAGCAGCAGTGATGGCAGCCACTGGCAACGCCTGCCGTTACCGCAGGGAATGGCAGCGATCAACGATAACGTTGACCAGAGCGTGTGCGCGCAGGGTTGCCGGCTGAAACTGGCCACTGATCCACGGCATCCACAAGCGGAGTTACTGTTCCTGTATGAAGGCACCCTGGATGATGGGTATATCGCGCAGCGGTTTGATCGCGACAAATACCACACGGATACAGACAGGCCA
>JBMOPR010000515.1:3887-15089 GCA_049323075.1 Pseudomonadota bacterium | reverse complement strand
TCTCGCCATTCAGGTCCTGGCCTGAGCGAAGGGCTTTGAGAGCTGCGTCAAAATCGAAATTGATTGCCATGTGTCAGTTCCTTTTTGGGTAGTGTAAGGAAATGACACAGATTTATGAACACTACCAAAAATCGTAACTGATTTTGCTGTGCAATCAATCTCTTGATCGAACCCCCTGCTGACGCAGGGGGTTCGAAAGAGATTCACATTGCGCCCAGCGCCGTCAAACTGGCTTTCCCCAGTTCCACCCGTTTCGGCAGGTCCACTTCCCCTGCCATATCCATGTTCAGCGCAAACGCGTAAATTTTTCCCTGCTTCTCCACCCACCCCACCCACCAGCCGACGTTGGGCTTGCTGAAGGTTACCCAGCCGGTCTTGCCGTGCAGGGTCCATTCCGGCGTGGTTTCCAGTTTGGTGATTTCATTGACGCGGTTTTGCGCCGAGCGCGGGAAGGGCAGTTTTTCCTGCGCCAGCAGCGCCAGGAATTGCGCCTGTTCGATGGCGCTGATTTTCAGCGGGCCATCCAGCCAGAAGCGATCTACCACCGTGCCGATCTGGCCGTTGCCGTATTGCAGCCGGTTGACAGCGTTGTTCATGCGCTGCTGGCCAATCCGGCGCGCGAGTTCCTGGTATATCGGTACGCTGGAAACCTTGATCGCCTCGCGCAGGTCCATGTTTTTTTCCCACTGCTTGAAGGGTTGCGGCTGTCCGCCATAAGGCAGCACTTCATTGACGTCCTTCACGGCTCCTACCGACAGGCCGATCAGGCTGTTGGGAATTTTGAAGGTGGAAGCGGGAATGAAGCGGGTTTCTGCCCGTGCGTAGTTGTGCCCGGCGAGTTTTTTGGCGCTGACGTCGTAGAGGACGAAGGTGCCCTGTGCACCGGCATTGGCAAACAGCTGGCTGACGGCGGGGCTGTCATGCCATTCAACGGCGAATAGGGGGAAGGAGATCAGCAGGGCAAGGGCGGACAAAAAATAGTTCATGGTGTCCCGGAGGCGGCGGTCGAAGATGACTGCAGGAGCCTGACACAGTTGGTAGCAAAACAGAATCAAAATCGGCTGCAGGCCAGACGGTTTGCCGTGGACTGGCTGTCGTACCCATCCGCAAGCACAGAAAAGCCCGCGATGAACGGGCTTTTCTGTGTTAATTCAGTGTTCTGCGTGGATCATCGCTTCAGAAGCGCGAAAAATCCGGTCTGCGCTTTTCCATGAAGGCAGTGAAGGCTTCTTTCGCCTCGGCACCGGCCAGCATGGCGCTGAACTGGTTGGCTTCCGCATCCATCACCTGCTTCAGCATGGCGGCGTTGCCCATGCGCATCAGCTGCTTGGTGGCGCGGATCGACGCCGGCGGCTGCTTGGCCAGCTGTTTGGCCTTCTGCAATGCGAACCCCTGGTATTCCTCCGCCGGCAGTACCTGGCTCACGATGCCCATTTCCTTGCCTTCGTCCGCAGTGAACGCATCGCACAGCATCAGCAGTTCGGCGGCGCGGCGGTAGCCCAGCCGTTGCGTCAGCAGCAGGCTGGAGCCGGCCTCGGGGCACAGCGCCAGGTTCACGAACGGCATCTGGAATTTGGCGCCGGGAGCCGCGTACACCAGATCGCAATGCAGCAGCATGGTGGTGCCCACGCCCACGGCCGGGCCATTCACCGCTGCCACCAGCGGCTTGGTCAGGGCGGGCAGGGTGCGCAGGAAGCGGCCCACAGGGGAATCGCCGCCGATGGACGAGGCCGACAGGAAATCCACCAGATCGTTGCCGGCGGTGAAGCAGTCGGTGGTGCCGGTGATCAGGCCCGCGCGCAGGCTGTTGTCGCTTTCCAGTTTGTCGAACGCGTCGGAGATGCCGTTGTACATGGCGCCGGTGAGGGCGTTTTTCTTGTCGGCGCGGTTGAGGCGGATGATGATCACGCCGTCCTGGATTTCCGTGAGTACCTGCTCGGTCATGGTTTGGCTTCCTGAATCTTGTTGGTATTGATGTCGTCTTGTGCCGCGTGGGCATCGGCAATGGCCTGGGTTTCGCCGCGCTGGGCCTGCACCAGCTGGTTGAGGGCGCGGGCACTGTCCGGCACCGGCGGCGATTGCAGATCGGGAAACGCTTCCCGCAGCATGTGCGACGGCGCCACCCGCTTGCCGGTCCTGGTGCTGACCATGGCCATTCGGATGACGGCGGCGGTGAACACGGTGCGTTTGTAGGTGAAAAGCTGCTCCATGTAAACGTATTTGTCGTCCCAGGCGCTGATGCGGGTTTCCACCTTGAAATACTGGAATGGCTTCAGTTCCTTCACGTAGCTGATCTCGGTGTTGGCGATCAGCGCCTTGAAACCGCGATTGAACATTTCCCGCAGCCAGGGCGTGTGGATCATGTGTTCCACCCGGCCGCGTTCGAGGTACTTCAGATACTTCACGTTGTTCATGTGCAGGTTGGCGTCGATGTCCCAGGGCAGCACACGGTAGCGGGTGATGACCCAGTCCAGCAGCGGTTTGCTGGGCTCGATTTTCTGGATGTAGCGGGCGATCAGGAAACGGAAGAAGAACCACATGGACGTCACACTTCGCGGTTGGTCGAGGTTGCGGTTGGCTCTGCGCTGGCGCAGGGGCGAATTGTCCTTCCATGGAGCTGGGGAAACCGCAGGTTGCGGCAGTATACCGTAACTGTCGATTGCCGGCATTTTCCCGTGTTTTTGCAACAGAATTGAAGATTACTGAGGCCGTGATTTTGCAGTCAACGACAGGCCCTTTCACTGACCTAAACGGCTATTAATCTGTCAGTTTCAGCCAGTAGGCATGGCCCTTGGTGGCTGTGTATACTGCCGACCCATCAGTCAGCCAGTACAAGAGGATTCGAGCATGGAACTGAAAGACAAAGTCGCCATCGTGACCGGTGGAGCCAGCGGCCTGGGTCGCGCAACTACTGAAGCCTTTTTGGCGAAAGGCGCCAAGGTAGTGATTTTCGACCTGAACGAAGCAGCCGGCAACGCCACTGCCGGTGAACTGGGCGCCAACTGCAAGTTTGCCAAGGTGAACGTGTCGGACGAAGCCTCGGTGCAGGCCGGCATCGCCTTCGTACTGGAAAGCTTCGGCGCACTGCACATCGCCGTGAACTGCGCCGGTATCGGTTCCGCGCAGAAGACTTACGGCGGCAAGGGCCCGCATTCGCTGGACGGTTTTGCCAAAGTCATCGGCGTGAACCTGATCGGCACGTTCAACGTCACCCGTCTGGCCGCTGAAGCCATGGCCAAGAACACCCCGGTGAATGCTGACGGCGAGCGCGGCGTGATCATCAACACCGCTTCCGTTGCCGCATTCGACGGTCAGGTGGGTCAGGTGGCTTACTCCGCTTCCAAAGGCGGCGTGGTGGGCATGACCCTGCCGATCGCCCGCGATCTGGCACCCTACGGCATCCGTATCAACACCATCGCGCCGGGCATTTTCAACACCCCGCTGATGAACGCTGCGCCCGATGCAGTGAAAAACCCGCTGATCGAAGCCACCCAGTTCCCCAAGCGCCTGGGCAATCCGTCCGAGTACGGCCAGCTGGCCTGCCAGATGGTGGAAAACGGCTTCTTCAACGGTGAAGTGGTGCGTCTGGACGGTTCCATCCGCATGGCGCCGCGCTGATTTTCGATCCACGTTTCAGTACCATTGGCATTTCTAATGCAGCCCACACCCAAGGTGGGCTTTTTTTTGCCCGCGATTAGCTGAAGACAGGCCCGGACCGAATTTTTATACTGCAAGTCTGACGTAAAGCCCTGATCCGGACGCGAGGACGCGATGAACTCTGCACTGCAACGTTTTTTCAAGCTGGAATCTGCCAGTGGCATTCTGTTGATGCTGGCGACCATTCTGGCCCTGATCATGGCCAACAGCCCGCTCACGTACCTGTACAGCGCGTTGCTGGACACGCCGGTGGCGATCCAGTTGGGTGAACTCCGCATTCACAAACCGCTATTGCTGTGGATCAACGACGGCCTGATGGCCGTGTTCTTTTTTACCGTGGGCCTGGAAATCAAGCGCGAGGTGCTGTTCGGCGAGCTGTCGCAGCCGGCCAAGGTGATGCTGCCCATTGTCGGCGCCATTGGCGGCATGGCAGTGCCGGCGCTGATCTATGCCTGGATCAACTGGCACGATCCGGTGGCCATGCGGGGCTGGGCAATTCCGTCCGCTACCGATATCGCGTTTGCGCTGGGCGTGCTGTCTCTGCTGGGTAACCGGGTGCCGGTGGGCCTCAAAATCTTCCTGCTGACCCTGGCCATTGCCGATGACCTGGGTGCAATCATCATCATCGCGCTGTTCTATACCGCTGATCTTTCCACGGTGTCCCTGGCCATTGCGAGCGCCGCGATTGTGGTGCTGATTGTGATGAATGTGCGCGGTGTGAGTGGCGTGGCGCCCTATATTCTGGTGGGTCTGGTGCTGTGGACGGCGGTGTTGAAATCCGGCGTGCATGCGACTCTGGCCGGTGTGATTCTGGGCCTGATCATTCCCGCCACCGGCCGCGACCAGCACGGCCGCAACACACTGGAGCAGCTCGAACACGATTTGAAAGCGCCGGTGGGCTTCGTGATTCTGCCGCTGTTTGCCTTCGCCAATACCGGCCTGTCGCTGGCAGGGCTGACGTTTGCTTCGCTGCTGCATCCGGTACCGCTGGGCATTGCATTGGGCCTGTTTCTGGGCAAGCAGGTGGGCGTGTTCGGCCTGTGTTTCGTTGCGGCGAAGCTGCGGCTGGTGTCGCTGCCGTCCGGCGTCAACTGGAAGCAGATGTACGGCGTGTCGATCCTGTGCGGTATCGGTTTCACCATGAGTCTGTTCATCAGCTCGCTGGCGTTTACCGGCGGTGATCCCAACTTCGCCCTGAATGACCGCTTGGGAGTCCTGCTGGGCAGTCTGCTGTCGGCAGTGCTGGGTTATGGGATATTGCGGTGGGTGTTGCCGTCAGCGGTAACAAAAGGCTGATGGAGGCGCGCTTGCGCTTCCGTGTATGATCGGGATTCAACCTTCCTCTGGATCAGGAACTGCACCATGAAAACAACAAGAATGGCTGTGCTGGTTTTACTGTCGTCCCTGCTGCTGTCCGGCTGCACCACGTGCGATCTGGCCCTGTGGCTGGGTAACGATGTGTGCGAGATCGGCGGCGTCTGAGCGCTGTTGCCGGGGCGCGGACTTGCGTGCGTCGCCCTGGCAGTGTCCTGATGGATTTCAATGCCGCACGGTGGATGCCGCCTGTTCGCTTGCGTTAGGCAGCGTGGGTGGCGTTTCCGGTTGCACTGCTTTCAGTTTTTCCCGGCTTTCCGCGTAAGAGGCCGGCGGCGCCTCGTACACGACCTGGTAACTGGCATTGACGATGCTTTCCGACGTTTTCGGGAACACGTAGTACATGGCCAGTGCGCCCTTGCCCAGCAGTCCCAGCTTGCGCTTGTTGCGGGTGATGATCACGTCCAGCATCCATTTCACCGCCGTCTCCGGCGACATCACCGGCATGTAATCGTAGATCTTGGTGGGCGCGATCATTGGCGTGCGCACCAGCGGGTAGTTGATGGTGGAGAAGCGCACGCCCGTGTGGGCAAATTCGTTGGCCGCCACCCAGCTCCAGCCTTCCAGTGCCCATTTCGACGACAGGTACGCGGAAAACCGCGCCGGATTCGCCTGCACGCCCACGGTGGACACGTTGATGATGTGGCCTTCGTCGCGCTCCAGCATGCCCGGCAGCAGGTTCATCGCCATGCGGATTGAACCGAAAAAGTTCAGCTGCATGGTGCGCTCATAGTCGTGGAAGCGGTCGAAACTGAATTTGATCGAACGACGGATGGAACGGCCCGCATTGTTGATCAGGATGTCCACCCGGCCATGATCCCGCAGCGCTTCCTGGCAGATGCGATCACAGTCTTCCATCACCGTCAGGTTGCCGGCGTAGACATCAGCCTTGCCACCTGCGTTGCGGATTTCCTCCGCCAGATCCTGCAGTTTGTCTTTCGAGCGCGCCGTCATCAGCACGGTGGCACCGGCCGCTGCCAGCTTGTGGGCCACCAGTGCGCCGATGCCGGAGCTGGCGCCGGTGAGCATGACCACCTTGCCGGACACGCGGTCTGCCAGTGCCTGTTCGGGGCTGATGATGCTTTTCGCGTTCCACTTCCAGTGATCGGCTGCGCGCTGGAAATAGGGCAGGATTTTCGGCTTTCTGAATTTCACTTTGTCAGTCATGGCGTTCGGTCCGGAAGTGATGACGGAAATGTCGGGGTGGCTGCGCGGGTTCCAGCTGTTCGTTCCAGTAATCCCACAGTGGCCGGATATACGTCTCAAGATCCGGCGCCTGAATGTCGGTGCCGGCCAGGGCCGCGTCGGTGTTGGTGGTAGCAAACGTTACCGGGTAGGTCAGGAACGACAGCATCGCTACGGGCACGTCGAGACGTTGCAGCGCTTTCTGCGCCAGCCAGCGTACGGGGCCGGTGGTGGTTGCGGCTTTCACCAGGCGGCCCGGCGGCTGCTCCAGCCACTGGTTGCTGATCTGCCAGGCGGCGCGCGGTGCGTGAGCCACGTCTGCGACGATATTCATCAGCTCGCCCAGGGAATAATTGCGGTGCGCGGTGAGATGAAAGCACTGGCCGTCGAGTGCAGGCAGGTGTGCGATCCGGTCCAGTGCCCGGGCGACGAAATCCACCGGCACCATGTTGAAGAAGCCACCTTCCAGACCCACCAGTGGCAGCCACCGGGGCAGCCAGCGCTGCAGCTGCCGCATGACCCGGAACAGATAATAGGGGCCGTCAGCCTTGTCCATCTCGCCGGTCTGGCTGTGGCCCACCACCATGGACGGGCGATAGATGCGGAACGGAATTCTGCTTTCCAGTCGTACGAGTTTTTCCGCTTCGTGCTTGGTGACGAAGTACGGGTCGTTCAGACCGGTGGCTTCGTCGAACATGTCTTCGCGGAACTGGCCGGGATAGAGGCCGGCGGCCGCGATCGAACTCACATGATGGAAGCAGCCGGCGGCCATGGCTTCGGCGGCGCGCAGGGCGTTGCGGGTGCCGTCGATATTGCTGCGCTGCTGGGAGGCGGCGTCGGCCTGCAGGTCGTAAATGGCGGCCAGGTGGAAAAAGTGGCTCACCTGCTGCAGACGGGCGCGGTCCTCTTCGGCAATGCCCAGGGCGGGCGCCGTGAGGTCGCCGCTGATGGCGATCAGCTGGTCGGCGCGGGCCCCGGTCTGGATGCGCAGCCGGTTGAATTTGCGTTCCGAGCCGGTGCGCACCAGCACGTAAATCCGCGCGTCCTTGCGCTTGAGCAGTTCCGCCACCAGAAAACGGCCGATAAAGCCGGTGGCGCCCGTGATGAAGTAGTTCATGCAGTCCCAGCCTGGCAATGGATTAATAACTAACAAGTGTAAGTTAAAGTAATCACAAATGGTTAGACAGTCAATCCGGATTCACCCTTATTTTTGGTTAAATATTGATCTTTTGGTGTCGGGTGAGACTAACAGCTGTATGTTATAGTGAAGATCCGATCAATCCCGGAACCTGGAACGCACCGCCTGATGACTGCCAACGTCGCCCCTGAGTCCGCCGGCACCCAAGGCCGCACCAAGACCCGCTCCGACCGCAAGCTGGAAACCCGCCGCCGTATTCTGGATGCCGCGCTGCAGCTGGTGGAGGAGGGGCGCCCGCCCGAGGCGCTGGGGCTGCGCGAAGTGGCGCGGGTGGCGGGGGTGGCGGCGCCGTCCATCTATAACCACTTTGCCGACATGGACGAACTGGGTCTGGCGCTGGTGGATGACAGTTGCATCCGCCTGCGTTCGCTTGCCCGCACAGCGCGGCAGCCAATGGCGGAGCACGACATGCCCCAGGCACTGAAGCGTCTGCTGGAGCAGTTCCTGCAGTATGTGAACCGGCACGAGTCCATCCTGCGCCTGCTGATCCAGCAGTGGTTCAATCCGAACCCGGCGTTTCGCCGCACCATCCGGCGCGAACTGGCGTCCATGCAGGTGGATCTGGCGGACAGCATGCGGCAGGTAGCCGCGCAGAAGGGGATGCGGTCCGGCGATTACTCGCTGGAATCCCAGGCCATTCTGTCGCTGCTGACGGTGTTTGTGCTGGATGCCATGGATCTGGACAAGGAGCAGCGCGAGCGCCGGATGGAACGCCTGGAGCGGCAAATACTGATGCTGGTACTGGGCAGCCGGGCGCTGGCAACGGGTGGCTGATAGATAGGGGACGATGGATAGGGCCTGATGGATAGGGCCTGATGGATAGGGCCTGATGGATAGGGCCTGATGGATAGGGCCTGATGGCGCCACGGCTCAGCCGGGTGCCATCACTCAGTGTATGCCGACGGCGGGCTGCTCTTATTCCCTGTTCAGGGCACCAGCACCACCTTGCCAGTATTGGCCCGGTTTTCCATATGCCGGTGTGCGTCCGCCGCCTGTTCAAAGCGGAACACCCGGTCCACATGGGGGCGCACCCAGCCTTCCGCATAACCCTTCAGAATCGCATCCGTCCACAGCCGCACCTTGTCCTGCTCGTGCCACAGATGGCCCATGTTCACGCCGAACACACCCTTGTTGCTGTTCATCAGACCGAAGGGGTGGAAGAGCGGGGTTTGCAGCGCCATTTTCACCAGCGCCAGCTTGCCACCCAGACCGTCCGCCACGGTGGAGATGCCGAACATGCCCAGCCGGCCGGTGCTGCGCAGGTGCCTGTAGCTTTTGCGAAAGTGGCTGCCGCCGATGGGATCGGTGATCAGGTCGACGCCCTTGCCCTGGGTGATGCGTTGCACCACCGGACCCCAGTCGCCGGTACGGTAGTCGATGGGATGTTGCAGGCCGCGCTCCCGCAGAAAGGCATGCTTGCCGGGGCTGGCCGTGCCCAGGGTGGTGGCGCCGACATGGACGGCAATATCCAGCGCCGCCAGCCCCACGCCGCCGCCGGCATTGTGGATCAGCACCGATTCGTGGGCCTGCAATCCGCCCATGGCCACCAGCAGCTGCCAGGCCGTGAGGTAATTCACCGGAATCGACGCCGCCAGTTCGAAGGACAGGCCGGCGGGCTTGGCGAACACCTGGCTCACGGGCACCACCACCGCGTCGGACTGGCCGTTGAAGCGGGTCAGGGCGATGACGTCTTGTTGCAGCCAGGATTCTTCCGCCGCACTGCCCACCGCTTCCACCACGCCTGCCACTTCATAGCCGACGGTGCAGGGCGTCGCGGGCGCATCCGGATACAGCCCCTTGCGGGCCAGCACGTCGGCGAAATTCAGGCCCGCCGCCTTTACCCGGATCAGCACTTCCCCTGCGCGGGGTTTGGGATCGGGACTTTCCTGCACCTGCAGTACCTCAGGGCCGCCGTGGCGGGTGATGACAATCCGTTTCATGGGGGAATCTCCAGTGGTGGTTCGCGGGGGTGGATCGAAACTATATGATAGTTCGATAACTGTCAAACTGAGGCGGAGCGTTTGTTTTGCGGGCAGCTTCCACCTACCATTCATGCAACTCACTATCGTTGCCTGATTGCCCCTGTTTCTCTGGAAGTTGTCCCATGTATGTACCCGAACATTTCGCGGTCAAGGACACGGACGTCCTCTATGACTGGATAGAGCGTTGGAGTTTCGGCACTCTGATCACCAGCCACCGTGGCCGCATGGAGGCGAACCAGATTCCCTTTCTGGTGGATCGCGAACGCGGCGATCTGCTGGGCCACATGGCCCGCAGCAACAAGCAGTGGCAGACCCTGCTCAACGCCGAGCACCTGCTGGTGCTGTTCAACGGCCCCCACGGCTACGTGTCGCCGGCCTGGTACAGCCAGCCGGACGGCGTGCCCACCTGGAACTACCTGACCGTGCAGGTACAGGGGAAGGCGGAACTGGTGAAGACGGAGAACGAGGCCATCGACATCCTGCGCCGCCTCACCAATACCAACGAGGCCCTCTACGGCCCCGGCTGGCGTCTGGAGGATCTGGACGAGACGCGGCTCAAGGCCATGACCCAGGCCATCGTCTGCTTCCGCGTTCATATCAGCGCTCTGGAAGGCAAGGCCAAGCTCAGCCAGAACCGCAGCAAGATGGACCGGGTGGGGGTGATCCGCGAACTGTCCGTCAGCGACGATTCCCAGTTGCAGGAACTGTCGCGCCTGATGATGGACGATCTGAAGCAGAAAAAATCCCCACCCTGAGTCCGGTTAGTCGGCCTGCGCGCCGATCCTGGTCTGGCCGCGGCCAGCCTGTCGGTCGGGGGCCGTTCCTGTTATCCTATTGAGCCTGTTTTTTGACTCAATTATGCGATTTTTCAGGAGTGCACCATGCCGGCGTATCGTTCCAAAACCTCCACCCAGGGCCGCAACATGGCGGGCGCCCGTGCCCTCTGGCGCGCCACCGGCATGAAGGACGACGACTTCAAGAAACCCATCATCGCCGTGGCCAACTCTTTCACCCAGTTCGTGCCCGGGCATGTGCACCTGAAGGATCTGGGCCAGCTGGTCTGCCGCGAGATTGAAAAAGCCGGCGGGGTGGCAAAGGAATTCAACACCATCGCTGTGGACGACGGCATCGCCATGGGCCATGACGGCATGCTGTATTCGCTGCCGTCCCGCGAGATCATCGCCGACTCCGTTGAATACATGGTGAATGCCCACTGCGCCGACGCGCTGGTGTGCATTTCCAACTGCGACAAGATCACCCCGGGCATGCTGATGGCCGCCCTGCGCCTGAACATTCCCGTCATCTTCGTGTCCGGCGGGCCGATGGAAGCAGGCAAGACCAAGCTGTCCGGCAAGTTCATCAAGCTGGATCTGGTGGACGCGATGGTGGCGGCGGCCGACCCCAACATCACCGACGAGCAGGCCGACATGTACGAGCGCAGCGCCTGCCCCACCTGCGGTTCCTGTTCCGGCATGTTCACCGCCAATTCCATGAACTGCCTGACCGAGGCCCTGGGCCTGGCACTGCCGGGCAACGGTACCGTGCTGGCCACCCATGCTGACCGCGAGCAGCTGTTCCTGCGTGCGGGCCGCACCATCGTCGAACTCACCAACCGCTATTACCTGCAGGACGATGCTTCTGTGCTGCCGCGCAATATCGCTACGCGCAAGGCATTTGAAAATGCGATCTCGCTGGATATCGCCATGGGGGGGTCCACCAACACCATCCTGCACCTGATGGCCGCCGCGCAGGAAGGCGAAGTGGATTTCGGCATGAAGGACATCGACCGCCTGTCGCGCAAGGTGC
>JBMOPR010000515.1:0-3877 GCA_049323075.1 Pseudomonadota bacterium | reverse complement strand
CCGAACACGCAGAAATATCATATCGAAGACGTGCACCGTGCTGGTGGCATCATGAGCATCCTGGGTGAACTGGATCGCGGCGGTCTGCTGCACACCGATCTGCCCACCGTGCACTCCACCACGCTGAAGGACGCGCTGGAGCAGTGGGACATCAAGCGCACCAGCAACGCCGACGTGCAGATGTTTTTCAAGGCTGGCCCCGCCGGCATCCCCACCCAGGTGGCGTTCAGCCAGGATTGCCGCTGGGATTCCCTGGATGATGACCGTGCCGAAGGCTGTATCCGTTCCGTCGAACACGCCTATTCCCGCGAAGGTGGTCTGGCGGTGCTGCACGGCAATATCGCACCGGATGGCTGCGTGGTGAAAACCGCCGGCGTCGACGACAGTATTCTGGTGTTCGAAGGTCCGGCGCGGATTTTCGAAAGCCAGGACGCCGCCGTGAAAGGCATCCTGAACGACGAAGTCAAAGCCGGTGAAGTGGTAGTGATCCGCTACGAAGGCCCCAAAGGCGGCCCGGGCATGCAGGAAATGCTGTACCCCACCAGCTACCTGAAATCGAAAGGCCTGGGCAAGGTGTGTGCGCTGCTGACCGATGGCCGCTTTTCTGGTGGTACCTCGGGCCTGTCCATTGGCCATGTGTCGCCGGAAGCCGCTTCCGGTGGTGCCATTGCGCTGGTGGAAGCGGGCGATCTGATCCGCATCGATATTCCCAACCGCACCATCGACGTGAAAGTCAGTGATGAGGTGCTGGCACAGCGTCGCGCTGCCATGAACGCCAGGGGCAAGGACGGCTGGAAACCGGCCCATCCGCGCGAGCGCAAAGTCAGCACCGCGCTGAAGGCCTACGCAGCACTGGCCACCAGTGCCGATCGTGGCGGCGTGCGCGATCTGTCGCAGCTGGAAAAATAAAACGCCTGGGCCCGCCATGGGCCTGCGGGGTTGAAGGCCCGCGTCGGACAGCGTGTCCGGCGCGGGCTTTTTGTTGCAGGCGAAATCCCGCACTTCCCTGATTCGCTCTGTTCCCCCTTTTTTAATTCCTGCGCGATTTCCCGTTTTACTCAGTCAAATCAGACCGTTGGAAACCTGTCATCACGCCCGGCCTGTGGGCCTGAGTCAAAATCTGGCCAACCGGGATTTTTCAAATAATCTTAATGGACCGGATGACAATCAGGGACGCTGCGATGATCGCGCTCAATTTCAGGCAAAAAATGATGTGGCTGTGCGGCATGGGTATTGTCGCTGTGCTGATCGTGGGCAGTGTGGGCTATTTTTCCCAGGTGAAAGAGGCAACGGCCGTTTCCGACAGCGTCGTTATCAGCCAGGCGCTGCGTAACCACCTCGAAGGCGACATGATGCACGATGCCCTGCGCGCCGATGTGCTGGCAGCGCTGCTGGCGGCGGCGGATCGTCAGCGCGCGGAACAGCAGGACCAGGTGGTGAAGGATTTCACCGAGCATGCCCAGTGGTTCCGGCGCAGTATCGACGCCAATCGCGCGCTGCCCCTCAATGGCGAAATCACAAAGGCGCTGGAGGAGGCTATTCCGGCGCTGGATGCCTACATCCTGGAGGCGGGCAACATCATCCAGCTGGCGTTTGAAAATGTCGGCGAGGCGAAAGCACGGCAGCCAGCCTTTCTCGAACGTTTCGAACAGCTGGAAGGCAAGCTTGAAAGCGTCAGTGACCTGATCTCTGAAGGCATGGAGCAGAGCGAAAAGAATCTGCATGCCGATCTGTTGTTTTACCAGGCATTGACAGCGGCCTTTCTGGTGCTGGCCGCAGTGCTGATCCTTTTGGTGGGCACCCGCATCATCCGCGGTATCCTGCAGCAGCTGGGAGGGGATCCAGCCTATGCAGTGGAAGTGGTCCGGCGCGTGGCGCGGGGTGAGCTGGATGTGCAGATCCGGCGCGATGCCGACGACCGTGACAGTCTGCTCAGTGCAATCGACGACATGCGCCAGAAACTGAAAGACAGTTTCGACGATATCAAACGGATTGGTGAACAGACCCGTCAGGTGGCAGAGGAATCACTGCGGGTACGTCAGGCACTTGATGTATGTGATACCGCGGCTCTGATCGTGCAGCCCGACGGCATTGTCATCTACTGCAATCAGGCAGCGTTGCGATTGTTTGCATCTGCCGAAAACGCGCTGGTGGGCGCGGGCATTCGCATCAGTGCGCGCCAGTTGCCGGGCTGGGATGTAAACCAGCTGTTGCGCCCGATCGGGCAACCGCTGCAGGGGCTGCGCGAGTCGGCGAAACACCGGCTGGTGGTAGCCGGCCTCACCTTCGACGTGGTGATGACACCGGTCATCAATGCGGAGCACTCTGTCACCGGCTACGTATTGGAATGGCTGGATCTGACCGAACTGCTGGCGCGGCAGGATGTGGAGCGTCGCGTCGCGCAGGAAAATGCCCGCGTGCGCCAGGCGCTCGACAATGTGACGGCGAACACCATGATCGCTGACGCGGATGGCAATATCGTGTACGTCAATGCCGCGGTCAGCAGCATGATGAGAGCGGCGGAAACCGATATCCGCAAAGCCTTGCCCCATTTCAGTTCCGATCGTCTGGTGGGCGCCAGTTTTGACAGTTTCCACAAGAACCCGTCACACCAGCGCAATCTGCTGCAGCATCTGAATGACACCTATCGCACCATGATCGAAGTGGGTGGACGCACGTTTGCCCTGGTGGCCAATCCTATCCTCAATGCCGAGCGGCAGCGTATCGGCACTGTGGTGGAATGGACTGATCGCACCCAGGAGGTGGCCATCGAAAACGAACTGGATGCGCTGCTGCGGGCAGCCAATGAGGGTGATCTGACCCGTCGACTCGACCTGGCTGGCAAGCAGGGCTTTTTCCTCAAGCTCAGCGCCGGACTGAACCAGCTGGTGGGCGTGGCGGAAGGCGTGATAGCCAATTCCATCCGCGTGATGGATGCACTGGCTCATGGCCGGCTCAATGAAAGAATCGACAATGATTACCGCGGCATGTTCGACAAGCTCAAGCAGGACACCAATGCCACCGTGGATATTCTGGTGAACGTGGTGGAGCAGATTACCGAGTCGGCCCGCGCGGTGGAAAAAGGTACCCAGGAAATTGCCCAGGGCAATATGGATCTCAGCCAGCGCACTGAAGAGCAGGCGTCGTCGCTGGAGCAGACGGCGTCGAGCATGGAAGAGTTGCTCAGCGCCGTGAAACAAAGCAGCGAGAACGCAAAAAATGCCAACGGCGTGGCGGCCGAGGCGCGCGATCGGGCCGGCAAGGGTTGTGATGTGGTAGCGCGGGCCGTGGCGGCCATGAGCACCATCAGCGCATCGAGCAAAAAAATTGCCGATATTATTGCCGTGATCGACGGTATCGCATTCCAGACCAACCTGCTGGCGCTGAATGCGGCAGTGGAAGCGGCACGGGCGGGCGAGCAGGGCCGTGGTTTCGCGGTGGTGGCCGGCGAAGTCCGTCATCTGGCACAGCGCAGTGCCAGTGCGGCGAAAGAGATCAAGGAGCTGATCCGCGACAGCGTCGACAAGGTGGAAGACGGTACCCGGCTGGTCAACGAATCCGGCCAGACGTTCAATGATCTGGTGACGGCGGTGCGCAGCGTGAGCGGCATCGTGCAGCAGATTGCCAGTGCGGCGACGGAGCAGGAATCCGGCATTGCGCAGGTCAATACAGCCGTCGCGCAGATGGACCAGATGACGCAGCATAACGCCGCGCTGGTGGAGCAGGCGTCTGCCGCCGGTGAAACTCTGGCAGATCAGGCCGGGCATCTGCTGAAGCTGATTGCGTTCTTTGATATCGGTCAGCAGCAGACCGCTACGCCGAGGTGTCCTTCACCGGCGCGGATGTGATATAAAAAATCCATACAATCGCTGACAGG
>JBMOPR010000514.1:0-1688 GCA_049323075.1 Pseudomonadota bacterium | reverse complement strand
AATTCACGCCAGAGGGCAACGATGTCTGGTGCGCCTATTTCGAACCCTATTCTCACGAGCGTCACCTCGACTTCGTTGCCTGGTGCGGCAATGACGAAAATGTCGAGACCGAAGCGCTGGGTGTGTCGGTGGAAGGGCGTGATCTCACCTTGCTGACCATCACCTCGCCCACATCAGCAGTGCCATTGGTGGCGCGCAGAAAAATCTGGCTGATCGCACGCCAGCATCCCGGCGAAACCATGGCGGAATGGGCGGCGGAAGGTTTTGTGGAGCGCCTGCTCGACAAGTCGGACTCGCTGAGCCGGGCGCTGCTGGAACAATGCGTTTTCCATGTCGTGCCCCGCATGAATCCCGATGGCGCCGTGCGTGGCAACTTGCGCACCAATGCCAAGGGCGCCGATCTGAATCGCGAGTGGGAAAGTCCGACACTGGAACGCAGTCCCGAAGTATTTCTGGTGCGGGAAAAAATGCAGGCGCTGGGCGTTGACCTGTTCATCGACGCGCACGGAGACGAATCGCTTCCTTACAATTTCGTCGCCGGCTGTGAAGGCGTGCCCAATTACGACGGGCGGCACGCGGCGCTGGAAGATGCGTTCAAGCAGTCCTGGCTGGCGTCATGCCCTGATTTCCAGACGCAGCACGGTTACCCGAAAAATGCACCGGGGCAAGCCAACCTGAAAATGGCGACCGCCTGGATCGGCAATCATTTTCGCTGTCTGGCCTTCACCGTGGAAATGCCATTCAAGGATAACGCCGCACGCCCGGACCCGGTGACCGGCTGGAACGGCGAGCGCAGCAAGGCGTTGGGTGCATCGCTGCTGGTGCCGATGTGGGCGGTGGTGGAGCGGCTGATTGCATCCCCTGCACCCGATCCGTATAGTCAGGTGAACACCGTAAACACCATCTGATCAGCTTCCGGGCGCAATGATGCCAACCCCGCAGAATTCATTCCCGAATTTTCTTTTCAACGCCCTGTCGTCGACAGCCCGGCTTTACGAAAAGCTGGGATTGTCCGTGGTCAGCACCGCCAGGCCATTCTCGTTTTACCGAAAAGTCTTTTTCCATAGCCGCTCTGAAGCCGCGATACTGGCAGAGCTTGAAGGCAAGACGGTGGTCGACATTGGCTGCGGCCTGACACCCTTCACCGAAAACTCGATGTTCCAGGCCTGCCATAAGCAGGGCATTGCCTTTTATGGCGTCGATCCCAAACTCGAACAGGGTTTTAAATTCGGCGTGGTGGATTCACTCTGGTCGACCTTCACCGGGGCCAGCAAAGCCCCGCGCGGGAATATGCCGGGCCGGGACAAGGCCATCGGCGCCTACGCGGACCAGCTACCGTTCGATGACGCTTCTGTCGACATCGTATTATCCAGCTGGTTGCTGTTCATGTGGATTCAGGACCCAACAATTCTCGCCGCCATCTTTACCGAATTTGACCGCGTGTTGAAACCCGGTGGCCGCATCAGCTTTTACCCGTCCATGCGCTGGCAGGACATGACAGCGAAATATCCGTTCCTGCTGGAAATACTGAAGCGCTATCAGAGCGAGCAACAATTCTGGACGTACGTGAGAACGAGCAGCTTGCCGTTCGCCTATACAATACATCTGACGAAGGACAAGTAATCGCGCGCTGGCAAAGAAAGGGAATAATGGCCAGCGGGAACTGGCCCAGGGCGGCGATGGCAATG
>JBMOPR010000513.1:0-1689 GCA_049323075.1 Pseudomonadota bacterium | reverse complement strand
CCATACAGAATGCCAGGATTGACCCGCACCGGAATCTGGCTGTCGCCCGCCAGCGTCATGCCCCAGGTGCTGCCGTCGATGCTGAGCGGTTCCGGCTGGCCGACACTCACCGGCAGGGACCCGTTCAGGTAAATCGTGGGATCGCCCACCAGCACCACGTTGCTGAGAATCCCGCCGAAGCCCACCACGGTGACATCCGCGCGGTTGGCCGGCTGCGCCACCTCGCCGCCATTCACAAATCCGTTGCCGTTGCTGTCGGTGGACGGTTCCAGCTTCAGCGGCAGATAGACATCGTCGTTGTCAGCCGCGCCACGGAACCGGATCAGCAGGTTGTTGCCGCCGGCGTCTGCCGACTCGGCACCGTTGAGCGGATCGGGATTCAGCGGCAGATTGTTGCTGCCGCACACTTCAGTGGCCGAGTCGCAGGTCGCATTGCCGCCGCCCATCAGGGTCAGGCGGTAATCGGTGCCCGCCACCCAGGGCTGGGTCGGCTTGAAGCGGAACGACCGGGTATCGGCCATCAGCGATCCCGCCACCACACCGGTGCAGTTGCCGCTGCCATCCAGGATTTCCACCCGCACCCGGCCGCTGTTGCAACTGCTGCCTGCCACCAGGGTGGCGGTGTTCATCGCCTGGTTGAACTGCACATCCAGATAACCGTCCGCCGGCATATCGAACGGCTGGTAGTTGGTGTCGCCGCCCTGCCCGCCCGCGCAGTGGCCCGGGCTGGCGTAACTGCTGCCGGTCAGTGTGCAGGCGGCGCCGCCGTTGATCGAACTCACCATCGGCCCCACCGCGCCGCTGGCCGAGGGATTTTCCGTGGTGAACTGGATCATGCCGTCACCGCCGGTGGCGTCGGTGCCATCCAGTACCAGTGGATTGTGGTTGTCGCTGATGTCGGTGAGCGCGCCCAGCGTGATGCGGTACTGGTGGCCAAACGTCAACGCCGCATCCGGCTTCAGCAGCACGGTGCTGCCGTCAAAGGTGAGCTGGAACGGCACCAGGGCATTGCCGTTGCTCAGATCGATCAGGCTGATCTGGTCATTCGCCACCAGCCCGGCGTTGTCGATCGCCTCACTGAAAATCAGCGACAGGCCATCGCGGATCGGGAAATCAGTGGCGCCATCTGCCGGATAGCTGCCGGTAATGGTGGGCGCTGTCGTGTCATCGGGCTTGCTCGCACTCAGATCCGAATTGATGCCCAGCACCATATGCGCCGGCGCCAGATCCAGCCCCAGCAGATCCATGGTCAGGGTGCGCACGGTTTCAATTGTCAGATTGCCGTTCACTATCCGCGCGGTACCGGTAGCCTGCACATGGGGAATGGTCTGGTTCAGCACGGCGTTGCCCGCGCTGTCGGTACTGGTCAGGGCCAGATCGAAAATCAGGTACACCGACACCGGCGCTTTGGTGTCATCAGGAATGGTGTCGGCACTGCGGTAGGGATTGCGGCCGAGAAAACCGGTGACATCCGACAGGAAAGTGGCCTTGATGTCGCCGGTCTGCAGGTTGGCCGACACCTCACCGCCCAACCGCAGATCCAGCCCGGTGATGTTGAGGAAATTGCCACGCCGGATCACGAACGGAATCAGGCCCTCGAAATTGCCCGGGTCCGCCAGTTCCGCCTGCACGGTGCTGTCCCGCAGATTGATATCGTTGGCGCCGATAAGAGGGGAATACAGGTCGATG
>JBMOPR010000512.1:0-1694 GCA_049323075.1 Pseudomonadota bacterium | reverse complement strand
CGATGGTCGTCAGTACCGCGGTGAATTCCGGAGTGACAAGAAAAACGGCAATGGCACCTATGAGTGGACCGACGGCCGCAAGTACATGGGCCAGTTCAAGGATGACGAGCGTACCGGCCACGGCAAGATGATGTTGCCGGACGGTGAAATCTACGATGGCGAATTCGTTGGCGGTGTGCGACAGGGCAAAGGCTCGCTAACCCGCGCCGATGGCAGTGTCTACGAGGGAACCTTCAAGGCAGACCAGATGAGTGGTCAGGGCTCCATGCAGTGGCCATCGGGTGAGTCCTACGAGGGTGAATTTGCGGCCGATCTTCCCAATGGCAATGGCGTCATGACCTGGCCGGGCGGGAACCGTTATGAAGGCCAGTTCGTCAACGGCGTCATGGACGGGAAGGGCAAGCTGGCTTTCGCTGACGGCCGTGTTTACGAGGGCGATTTCAAGCAGGGCAAGCGTACCGGCAGAGGGACGCTGAGCTGGCCCAGTGGCGAAATCTATGTAGGTGATTTTACCGACGGCATGCGGGAAGGTAGCGGCAGTTTCACCTGGCCCGATCAAAGCAAGTATGTTGGAGGCTTTCAGCAGAACGCGTTGCACGGCCGCGGTACTTGCACCACTGATGGCAAGGCAATACCCTGCCGCTTCGACAAGGGCGTGAGAATCGAATAAAGCGTCAGGGTTTCGGGAGCGCGTCCAGCGCTTCTTTTGCGCTCTGGAAGCGACCGACCGGATCGGGGTCCAGCAGTCTGGCCACAAAGGCGGATGTCTTGGCATCCGTCACATCAGTAAGAAAATTGTCCAGCTGCCGCTCATTGGACGCCGCATACAACACCTTCTCCCGCTTCGACTTGCCCACATTCCAGCGCCGGTTGCGCAGCAATTCATAAAACAGGATGCCGGCCTGGTAAAGATCACTGCGATGATCCCAGGCTTCGCCCCGGGCCTGCTCCGGAGAAATGAACGAAGGTTTTGCCAGCCATTGATATGCTTCTTTGCTCGCCTGCTTCTGGAAATGGGAACAGCCGAAATCCACCAGATAAATCTTCTGCCGCGTATCGATCAGAATGTTTTCGGAACTGATATCGCCGTGGATGACGGGCTTCAGGCTGGTGTGAAGATAGTGCAGCTGTTCCAGCAGTTGTCGCACGATGTCACGCGCAATCTCTTTTACCAACGAAGGCGGGAATCGCTGCTGTTCCTGGGACAGGTTGATCAGCTGAAATCCCTCAATGAATTCATAGGCATAGTAGGCCTTTCCGTCGATCAATCCCCGCGACCGGTACTTGGGCAGCTGAGGGTGGTGCAGTTCCCGCACGATCTGGCTCTCGTTGGTGAACTGGCGGCGTACAGCCTGATGGTTAAGCCATTGTTCCCGCACCATTTTTACCGCTAGTTTGGGTTTGCCCTGTTCCAGTGGGATTCCCTTCATCACCACACAGATACCGCCCTCGGTGAAGGGCTCCATCCGGTAACGACCGATATTCAGTTGAACCTCGAACGGACCCTGAGTCTTGACGACAGGTTTGCTGGTGGGGGCGGCAGTTGCACTCTTGGCTTCGGTTTTGGCCGGCGGGACGGGTTTAGCTGGGTCTGTCGGGGCAGGTGAGGGCTGCTGCTTTTTGGAGCGCCATGAAAACAGCCAGGTCAGGTTCATAGATTGGGGTCGCCCTTACTGAAAACCGGGGGTATTTTA
>JBMOPR010000511.1:14545-15182 GCA_049323075.1 Pseudomonadota bacterium | reverse complement strand
AAGGTGCCTTCGACGAATCCCTGCACGGCATCGAACTGTGTCGCCAGCACGGCATCAAGGCCGGCGTGCGTTTCACCCTGACGCAGGACAACAGCCACGAACTGCCGCAGCTGCTCGATCTGGTAGCGGAGCGCGAGATCGACAAGTTTTATCTGTCGCACCTGAACTATTCCGGTCGTGGCAACCGCCATCGCAAGCACGACGTGTTTCACCAGACCACGCGGCAGGCGCTGGACCTGCTGTTCGAACGTTGCTGGGACGAACTGCAGCGCGGCATCGTGCGCGAATATGTCACCGGCAACAACGATGCTGACGGCCCCTATCTATTGCAGTGGGCACAAAAAAATGTACCGGACCAGGTTAAACCGTTGCGCCAGCGCCTGATCAACTGGGGCGGCAATTCCAGCGGCCAGAACATTTCCAATATCGACAACCTGGGCAACGTGCACCCCGACACCTTCTGGTGGGATTACTCGCTGGGCAACGTCAAGGAGCGGCCGTTCTCCCAGATCTGGTCCGACCCGCGTGACGACCTCATGGCCGGTTTCCGGCAAAAACCGCGTCCGGTTCACGGCCGCTGCGGTGTCTGCCAGTACCTCAATATCTGCGGCGGCAACACGCGGGTGCGGGCCTGGCA
>JBMOPR010000511.1:0-14535 GCA_049323075.1 Pseudomonadota bacterium | reverse complement strand
CTACCTGGACGATGAGGAAATCGGTCTGCCGGCGGATTACAGCGCAGAACGTCTGCCGCTGCCCAACCGGATTCCTCTGGCGCAGTGACCACTACGCGCCACTAAAGCAACAAAACCTGATCATCAGACTCTTCTAAATGGGAAACTCTATTCATGCTGCGAATTTTCAGCGCCTTGTTGCTGACGGGATATCTGGCATCCGTACCGGCGCAGGCAGAAGTCCAGACCGGCGCCGCAAAATCCGAAAAGCCCCCGGCCGCTACCACCACTGAAGCAGCACCTCGCTCCGCCACGCCCGCTCGACCTGCAGCTCCGCCGGCGCTCGATCCAGCCCAGGTCGCACTGGCTGAAAAACTCTACATCCAGCATTGCGTCAGTTGTCATGGCGTCAACCGCCTGGGTGGCATGGGGCCCGCGCTGCTGCCGGAAAATCTCGCCCGCCTGAAACCCGCCGAGGCGAAATCCGTGATTGCCGGCGGTCGCCCGGCCACGCAGATGCCGGCCTTTGCCGACAAGCTCGCCCCGGATGAAATCGAAACCCTGTCGGCGTATGTCTACCTGCCACCAGCCGCACCACCGGTCTGGTCCCTGGCCGACATCAAGTCCAGCCACATCGTCAATTTCGCCCCCAATACCTTGCCTGACAAACCAGTCTTCACCGCCGACATGGACAACCTGTTCATCGTGGTGGAGCTGGGCGATCACCATGCCACTTTGCTGGACGGCGTGAAATTCGAACCTATCCACCGCTTTCCCACCCGCTTTGCGCTGCACGGCGGGCCCAAGTATTCCCCCGACGGCCGCTATGTCTATTTCGCCTCCCGCGATGGCTGGATCAGCAAGTTCGACATCTACAACCTGAAAACCGTGGCTGAGATCCGCGCCGGCATCAACACCCGCAACCTGGCCGTGTCCTTCGACGGCCGCTACGCCATCGCCGCCAACTACCTGCCACGCAACCTGGTGATCCTGGATGCCGAAACCCTGGCGCCACTGCAGGTAATCGATGCCGGCAGCCGCGTCAGCGCCGTCTATACCGCGCCGCCCCGCAACAGCTTTATCGCCGCCATGAAGGATCTGAAGGAAGTCTGGGAAATCCCCTATGACAAACCGTCCGCTGACGGCAGTTTTTCTATCCGCAAGATCGCCACCGGAGATTACCTGGACGACTTCTTCTTCGACCAGGATTACACCCGTCTGATCGGCGCCAGCCGCGACGGCAAGACCGGGCAGGTACTGGATCTGGCCAGTGGCGCCAAGGTGGCTGACATTCCTCTGGGCGGCATGCCTCACCTGGGTTCCGGCATCACCTTCCGGAGCCAGGGCAAAACCGTGCTGGCCACCCCCCACCTCAACGAAGGCAAGGTCACGGTCATCGACATGAGCAACTGGCAGGTGATCAAACAGATCGAAACCCTCGGCCCCGGCTTCTTCATGCGCAGCCATGACAACAGCGCCTACGCCTGGGTTGACGTATTCTTCGGCCCCAATAAAGAAAATGTTCACGTCATCGACAAGGAAACCCTGACCATCCAGCAGACCCTGCGCCCGGCCCCCGGCAAAACCGCCGCCCATGTGGAGTTCACCAAGGACGGCCGCTACGCCCTGCTGTCGATCTGGGACGACGACGGTGCCATCGTCGTGTACGACAGCAAAACGCTCAAGGAAATCAAACGCATACCCATGAAGAAACCCAGCGGCAAGTACAACGTTTACAACAAAACCCGCTACCAGGCCGGGACAAGCCATTGAAAGGGGGAGGCAGGGCGTGTAGCTGGATGCGCGGGCCTGTCGCGGGTCCGATAAAAACTGCTGGTCTTGGAGATTGATTCTGCTAGACTTCTGCAACCCCGTTACAGTCGTATCAAAAAATGGCCATTGATTGGCGCAACAGTTCGTCAAATCAGTGCGATCACTCATTCTGTCCCTGAAATTGCTTGTCAAGAGGGGGCGGCTTGGGTAGTATTCGCGCTCTTTAAAATTGACGGGCAGACCTCGGTTTAGAGTGTTTCTAGGGCAGATTCAATGAAAACAACGATTAGCGCAAAGCCAGAATCGGTAGAACGTGACTGGTACGTTGTCGATGCAAGCGGCAAAACTTTGGGTCGACTGGCAACCGAAATCGCCAGGCACCTGCGTGGCAAGCACAAGCCTATCTATACCCCACACGTTGACACGGGCGATTACATCGTTGTCGTGAACGCCGACAAGGTGCAGGTAACGGGCAGCAAGCGTACCGACAAGATCTATTACCACCACACCGAATATCCTGGTGGTATCAAGGAAATCAGCTTCGAAAAGTTGATGGTCAAGAAGCCCCAGCAGGCGATTGAAACGGCAGTGAAGGGCATGATGCCCCGTAATCCGCTGGGCCGCGCCATGTTGCGCAAGCTGAAAGTCTATGCGGGCCCTGAGCATCCCCATACTGCTCAGCAACCCAAAGAATTGGCTCTGTAATCATAACGGAAGGCAGAATCGTGGAAACTAATTACGGTACAGGCCGTCGCAAAACTGCAACCGCCCGTGTGTTCCTGAAGCCCGGTACAGGCACTATCTCCATCAACGGTCGTTCGCTGGACACCTACTTCGGTCGTGAAACCGCCCGCATGGTGGTTCGTCAGCCGCTGGAGCTGGTGCAGGCGCTGGACAAGTTCGATATTTACGTAACCGTTGCCGGTGGCGGCGGTAGTGGTCAGGCCGGTGCGATCCGTCATGGTATTACCCGCGCCCTGATGGATCACGACGAAACCCTGCGCTCCACTCTGCGCAAGGCTGGTTTCGTAACCCGTGATTCCCGTGAAGTCGAACGGAAAAAAGTGGGTCTGCGCAAGGCGCGCAAGCGTCCGCAATACTCCAAGCGCTGATATTTCTGCGCGAAAAACAGGCTGTATCAAAAGCGCCCGGGTGGTTTCCATCCGGGCGTTTTCGTTTGTGGCGCCTGTGTTTGCGCGCTAAAGCTTTCCTTGTAACTCCCTTGTAATTTCATTACTATTTGCGGCGTTTCAAATTATGGGTATGGGATAGTCGTGTCTGTTGAAAGGCCTGCTGTTCCTGGTACTGATGGGGAGAGAAACTGAATGAGTTCTGACGGCGTGAATGAGGGACGGCGGCGGTTCCTGATTGGAGCCACCTCTGCAGTCGGCGCCATCGGCGCCGTGGGTGCAGCAGTGCCCTTTGTGCAATCCTGGCAGCCGAGTGCCAAAGCAAAAACAGCCGGCGCGCCGGTGGTTGCTGATATCAGCAAGCTGGAAGTGGGTCAGCGCATGACCGTGGAGTGGCGCGGTCAGCCAGTCTGGATTCTGCGCCGTTCTCCTGAGGCCATGTCCAGCCTGACAAAAATAGAAGAAAGTCTGCGCGACCCCGCCTCCGATGAAAGCAAACAGCCTGAATACGCCAAGAACCAGTCTCGCGCCCGTCAGGATCGCGGTGAGATCCTGGTGCTGAAGGGGTTGTGTACCCATCTGGGCTGTTCCCCCCTGTATCGGCCTGAAGTAGCGCCTGCCGATCTGGGCGCGGACTGGGTTGGTGGCTTCTTCTGTCCCTGTCACGGTTCCAAATTCGATCTGTCCGGACGCGTATACAAATCCGTTCCGGCACCGCTCAACCTTGAGGTGCCGCCGTACTACTTCATGAGTGATACGCTGATCAAGATCGGCGAAGACGGGGAGGCAGCCTGATGAACATGTTTCAGAGTATGATGGGCTGGGTTGACGCCCGCTTCCCCGCGACCAAGATGTTTGAAGAGCATATGAGCAAATACTATGCTCCCAAGAACTTCAATTTCTGGTACTTCTTCGGTTCCCTCGCCATGCTGGTGCTGGTTAACCAGCTGCTGACCGGCATCTGGCTGACCATGATGTACAACCCGACCGGTGAAGGCGCATTCGCATCGGTAGAGATGAACATGATGCGTGACGTCGAATACGGCTGGCTGTTGCGCTATCTGCATTCCACCGGCGCGTCGGCCTTCTTCGCTGTTGTTTATCTGCACATGTTCCGCGGCATGATGTACGGTTCCTACCGCGCTCCCCGCGAGCTGGTGTGGATCTTCGGCATGCTGATCTACCTGGCGCTGATGGCGGAAGGTTTCATGGGTTACCTGCTGCCGTGGGGCCAGATGTCCTACTGGGGTGCACAGGTCATCATCTCCCTGTTCGGCGCGATCCCCTATGTGGGCGACGCACTGATGGAATGGATTCGTGGTGACTATCTGCTGTCCGGAATTACGCTGAACCGCTTCTTTGCCCTGCACGTGGTAGCACTGCCAATCGTGATCCTCGCGCTGGTTGTTCTGCACATCATCGCCCTGCACGAAGTGGGATCCAACAATCCCGATGGCGTCGATATCAAGAAACTGAAGGATGAAAACGGCGTTCCGCTCGACGGCATCCCTTTCCACCCTTACTACACCGTGCACGATATCGTGGGCGTTGTCGTGTTCCTGGCGGTGTTCCTCACCATCGTGTTCTTCTTCCCCGATGGCGGTGGCTACTTCCTGGAGAAACCCAACTTCGAGCCGGCTAACCCGCTCAAGACACCAGCCCACATTGCGCCGGTCTGGTACTTCACCCCCTTCTACGCCATCCTGCGGGCCATTCCTGACAAGCTGATGGGCGTTATTGCGATGGGTGCCGCGATTGCCATTCTGTTTGTGCTGCCCTGGCTGGATCGCAGCCCGGTCAAGTCCATTCGTTACAAGGGCATCATCAGCAAGGTGATGTTGATGCTGTTCGCCGTGGCCTTCGTGATTCTGGGTATCTGCGGTGTGAAGCAGCCGGATCTGCATGTTGAGTTTGTTCCCTTCGAAATCACCTACCGGGCAATGGGGCAGCTGTGTACAGCGTTCTATTTCGCCTATTTCATTTTGATGCCGTTCTGGACATCAAAAGAAACCTGCAAGCCGGTACCTGCACGCGTAAGGATGGGACACTGATGAACAAGTTGCTTTCAGTCTTGGTGATGATGTGTTTGCCTGTGCTGGCGCAGGCCGCTGGCGGCGCGGAGCCTCAGCTCACCACTGCCCCGATCAACATGGATGACAAGGTGTCCCTGCAGCGTGGTGCCCAGATATTCGTTAACAATTGTCTGGGCTGTCACTCGGCTCAGTACATGCGTTACGAGCGTATGGCAGTGGATCTTGAAATTCCTGTCGACATCCTGAAGAAAAACCTGATGTTCACCAGTGAAAAGGTGGGTGAGCCGATGCGTGCTGCCATTCCTGCCGACCTGGCCAAAAAGTGGTTCGGAGCCGCGCCGCCGGATCTGACCCTGGAAGCCCGTTTGCGGGGCGCCGACTGGGTATACTCGTACCTGATCGGTTTCTATGCAGACGAAAAGCGTCCCTGGAAAGTGAACAACCATGTGTTCCCGGATGTGGGTATGCCGCATGTGTTGTCGGCCATGGAAAAATCGCTGGGTGAAAAGGCCTTCAAGGAAGCCATGGCGGACCTGACCAATTTCATGGTGTACATGGCCGAACCCATCCGTGCCGAGCGCGAGCGCATTGGTGTGTGGGTTCTGATTTTCCTGGCGATCTTTGCAATTCCGGTGTATTTCCTGAATCGTGAGTACTGGAAAGATATCCACTGAGCGACCAGGTGGAGCGAGGCCGGATGAAAGGGCGGTTTGCTCCGCCCTTTTATGCTTTCTAGGCGTCAGGAAAGACCAGGGTTGAGCCAACCCGTTTGATTGATTCGTTGCTGGAGTGAAAACTACATGGGTGTCATCGCTAAACGTTCTTCTATGACGTTTTTCTCTGATGGAACTGACCACTACAGCCATCGCGTCCGCATCGTGCTGGCGGAAAAAGGGGTGGCTGTGGATGTGCTGGATGTGGATCCGGCCGACAAACCGGAAGATCTGGCGACGCTGAATCCGTACAACGAGTTGCCGACGCTGGTTGATCGCGAGCTGACGCTGTATGAGCCCAACATCATGATGGAATACCTGGATGAGCGCTTTCCTCATCCGCCGCTGCTGCCGGTGTATCCGGTGGAGCGTGCCCGCAGCCGCTTGCTGATGCATCGCATTCATCGTGACTGGTGTGGCAATGTGGATGCGCTGATGCTGGGCAAGGAAAAGGAAGCCGTGCTGAACAAGATGCGGAAAGAGCTGACTGAAAGCCTGATCGCCATCGATGGCATCTTTGCAGAAAAGCCCTATTTCATGAGCGATGATTTTACGCTGGTGGATTGCTGTGTGGCGGCTATTCTGTGGCGCATGCCGGTCATGGGCATCGAGCTGCAGAAGTCCAAGTGTGGCAATCTTCTGGCTTACTCCGAGCGTCTGTTCCGCCGCGATTCCTTTCAGGCGAGCCTGTCTGACTCCGAACGCGAAATGCGTCTCTGATCATCACGATCCGATGGCTGCGGAAAGGATGTGCGGATGAGCCAGGTGATGACGCCGAGTCGACCCTACTTTGTGAGGGCGGTTTATGAGTGGATACTGGACAACAATCTGACTCCCTATCTGCTGGTCAATGCCAGCTACCCGGCGGCTCAGGTGCCGCTGGAATATATCAAGGATGGGCGCATCATTCTGAATCTGGCGCCTTCCGCTATCCGCAATCTGCATATGGCCAATGACCGGGTGGAATTTTCCGCCCGTTTTGGTGGTCAGGCGCGCAATCTTTACGTGCCGATCGGCGCGATCCTGGCGATCTATGCGAAGGAAAACGGCAAAGGCATGTTCTTCGATGAGAATGAAATGCCACCGCCGGAGTCCGGTGGTTCTGGTGGTGCATCCGATGGCGATGCCGCCCGGCCGAAACCGGCAGGCAAGCCTTCGCTGAAAGTCATCAAGTAGGCGACTGCCAGACCGCCGCCTTCCTGTTTCTCCCTCTTCCTGCTTCAGACGTCCGCACCAAAAATCTGCCGGTCAATCAGGTCGCACAGCGCGTGAACGATCAGTAAATGCGTTTCCTGGATGCGGGCGGCGGAGTGGGAGGGCACGCGAATTTCGATATCGTCCTGCGTGAGCAGTCGGGTGACATCGCCGCCGTCGCGTCCGGTCAGGGCCACCACTTTCATGCCGCGGTCATGGGCGGCCTGGACGGCTTGCACGATATTTGCGGACGTACCGCTGGTGGTGATGGCCAGCAGGATGTCGGTGCTTTGTCCCAGGGCCCTGATCTGTTTTGAGAAGACTTCGTTGAAGCTGTAATCGTTGGCGATCGCGGTGATGGTGGTGCTGTCGGCTGCAAGACTGATGGCGGGCAGTGCCGGACGTTCGCGCTCGAACCGGTTCAGCATGCGGGAAACGAAATGCTGTGCGGCAAAGGCGGAACCACCGTTGCCGCAGCTGAGAATTTTGCCGTCGCCCAGCATACAGTGCACCAGGCTCTCGCCAGCGCCGGCGATGCTGGCGGGTAGCTCGTCGCGACAGCGCTGGGTCAGCGCCAGGTTGGCGTCGAACAATTCCGAGATGCGTTGTTCCAGTTCCATGTTGTTGTTTCCTGCCGGCAGGGAGCGCGCATTCTACTACAGGTGATGGTGTTGCATGGTAGTGGTGCCGACCGGCTGAAGGTCAGGCGCTGAAAGCATTGGCAATCCAGTCGATGCGGGGTGAATCGTTCAGGTCACCACTGATGCCCACCACGTCGAAACGGCAGGCGGGCCAGCGATTGCCGCAGGTTTGCTGCAGGAAAAATTGCGCGGCACGGATCAGTTTGCGCTGTTTGGCTGCTGTGATGGTTTCCAGTGGTGAGCCCAGACGGGTGTCTGCGCGGAAGCGCACTTCCACGAACACCAGCATTTCGCCATCCTGCATGATCAGATCGATTTCACCGGTTTTGCACAGATAGTTGCTGCGGTGAAATTCAAATCCCCGTTGTTCCAGGTAGCGTCTCGCCAGGTTCTCCGCCTGGTTCCCCGCCTGTTGTTTCTGAGTGGGTGCCTGGGTCTTCATCCTGTTCCATCACCTCGGTGTCGACAATTTTCGGCAGCGCCCTGGGCGCGCCTTCGCTCATGATGGCCCAGCTGAGTCCGCGCTGGATGCGGTTGTGCGGGCCAATGGTGAGCGAACCGGTAGCGCCGAACAGGCCTGAGCTGGTGACATGAGTCAGCATGTGCAGGCGGGCCTGCAGACGATAGGCGTCAGCGCCCAGTGCGTTGAGGCGGAAATAGCGCGGATTGGCAGTAGGCCACGCCGCCAGCATGGAGCGTTTGAGTTTGTCCGGCTTGTCCAGCATCCAGGGAATGTCGCAAAAGGCAATGCCATCCAGGTCGCGATCCTTGGCGGGGGTCGGCTCGCCTACGTAGATCTGCGAGCCGGAATATACCGGCAGGTCATCAGCGTAGTAGAAATTGATCAGTGGCTTGATCAGGCGCGCCTGCTCGGGACTGGCGACCAGATACAGGAAATCGATGTCCTGGCGCCGGCGCGGTTCGAACTCGACATTTTTGCCGATGACGCGCTTCAGCTGCTGCAGACGTGCCTCGCTCTGGTTGATGGCCAGCAGGTTCTTGATGGTGGCCGCCAGAGTTTGTGGTGATTCGAAGCGCAGGCTGGTGGTGATGACTCCGCCAGACGCCTGCCAGGATTCAGCAAAGGCCGAGGAGGCGCGTTCGCCCCAAGGGCTGGACTGGTACAGCACGGCAGCGCGGTAGAAGTTGCTGTACTTGGCGTGGCTGGCAATTTCACGGGCGTCGTCTTCCGGTGACAGCCCAAATTGATACAGATTGGTGGGTGCCTCCAGCGTGGTGTCGTCGGTGTTTAAAGCGATGGTGGGCACCGGCAGTTCGGTTTTGGTGATCACCAGCTGGTGTACGTTTTCTTTCTGCAGGGGACCGACGATGATGTCGGCACCATCAGTCACCGCCTGGCGGTAGACGTTCATGAAATTGCGGATATCGGTGGAGTCATACACCCGGATGGTAGGAGGAGCCTTGTCGGCGTCCAGCTTGGCGACCGCGGCATAATGGGCCGTCATGAAACCGTTCTGGATGGCGATGGCGGATTGCCGGTACTTGCCCTGCAGAGGCAGCAGCAGGGCAACATCCATTGGTTTCTGGTCGCTCATTTCTGTCAGTACGCGCAGGCTGTCGGGCAGTTGGCGTGCGGCGGGGTGGCCAGCGAATTTCACCTGCCAGCGACGCACGTCGCGCAGCTGCTGGTCAATATTGTCCTGCTGGTTCTTCGCAATCCAGGCCAGTTCCAGCCAGCCCTGGATTTCCGGAATGGCGGCGGTGCGGCTGAGTGTTTCCAGGGAATCTTCCGGCACATTGTTCAGATCGGCCCAGATTTGCTGGTGGTTGCGGTTGAATTCATCGGTGTCTGCCAGCATGGGCGATACAAAAATGCGTTCGCGCGCGGCGGCCAGATAATTCTGCTGGGCTTCCCACGCCTGTGCCCGCAGCAGGCTGATCTGGTTCAGGCGTTCCGCATCCAGTGTGGCGGAGGCGCTGATCAGGCCGCGCTCGTCGGTGGTGAGCAGGTCGGTGACGCGGGCGTATTTTTCCTGGGCCATGGCCAGGCGGGCGAGGGCGATGACGTGATCGGCCTTGATCTTGGCCGGCAGCATGGAGGAATCGAGCGGCACCAGTATCCGGCCGGCTTCTTCCAGATCGCCACGGGCCAGCAGCTGGTTGGCGGCGTCGATGAGGAGTTTTTCCGCCTTGGGGCTCTCCATTTTTTCCGCCTGTTCCACCATGGCATGGATGCTGGCCAGGGGATCAGCGGGCGAATCCGTGGCGGAGGTGGAAGCCTGTTGGCCGGAGGAGCAGGCTGTCAGGGACAGCACCAGGGTCAGGCAGGCAAGTGTGGTAAGCTTCCGCGGCATCTCGGGTGTCTTCATCGAATTCGGATTCAGTTCGGGATTCTTGAGGTTCAAGTAAGATTCAAGGTTTTGGTTTTTCAGATCTGGCCCGGTCTTTTCAGTCTAGCCAGGTCAGGGCATATCAGGTCGAACGTAACCATGGCGAGTGGAACTCTTTATATTGTCGCAACACCCATCGGGAATCTCAACGACATTACGTTGCGGGCGCTGGAGGTGTTGAAGCAGGTGGACCTGATTGCCGCTGAGGACACGCGCCACAGCAAAAAACTGCTGGACGCCTACAGCATCAACACGCGGCTGATGTCGGTGCACGATCACAACGAGGCCGACAGGGCCGGGTTTCTGGTGGAGCTGCTGGCCAAGGGTCAGTCGGTGGCGCTGATTTCCGATGCCGGCACACCGCTGATCAGCGATCCCGGCTACCGTCTGGTGGGGGCCGTGCGTGAGGCGGGGCATCCGGTGGTGACCATTCCAGGTGCTTGCGCGGCGGTGGCGGCACTGTCGATTGCCGGTCTGCCCACCGACCGCTTCCTGTTTGCCGGTTTCCTGTCGGCAAAGCAGCAGGCGCGGCGGACGGCACTGGAGGGACTGCTCCGTGAATCCGCCACCCTGGTGTTCTACGAATCCCCCAAGCGTATTGTCGAACTGGTGCAGGACATTGCACTGGTGCTGGGAGAAAGCCGTCAGATCGCCGTGGCGAAGGAGCTGACCAAGGCATTTGAAACCGTGCAGACTGGCACGCCATCGGAGGTGCTGGCCTGGCTTGAAGCGGACCCGCATCATCAGCGCGGCGAGTTCGTGGTGCTGGTGGAAGGGTTTGCGGCAGACGAATCGGACGCCGTGCTCGATCCCAAAATCCTGCGCGCGCTGGCGCTGGCCCGTGAGCAGATGCCGCTGAAAAAGGCCTGTGCGCTGGTGTCGGAGCTGACCGGTGCCCCCAAGAACCAGCTCTACGATATTGCCCTGAAACAATTCAATGCTTGAATCCTTAGACAATTAGCTATATTTTGCACCGGAAGTCAGCCAGACAGTCGCTCTTCGTTTCGGCGGAGGGAGGAAAGTCCGGGCTCCACAGGGCAAGGTGCCAGGTAACGCCTGGGCGGCGTGAGCCGACGGAAAGTGCAACAGAAAGCAAACCGCCTAAGCCCGCAAGGGCCGGTAAGGGTGAAAGGGTGCGGTAAGAGCGCACCGCATGGCTGGCAACAGTTCATGGCACGGCAAACCCCACCTGGAGCAAGACCAAATAGGAATCCATTGGCGTGGCCCGCGCTGGATTCGGGTAGGTTGCTAGAGGCGTGCGGCGACGTACGTCCCAGAGGAATGACTGTCCACGACAGAACCCGGCTTACAGGCTGACTTTATTTTTTTCCCTTCTCTATCTGCGGTTTAATAACCGCGCTCCCCTGATCGATCGATCCATATTGCCAAATAATCTTCCAAGCTAGAACCCGCTTTAAGAGCCCTTTCCATCCCCCTGAATTTGCTTGATTTTTTTGAGCCATTTTTTGCCTTTTTGTGTGCTGTTTCGCGCGTAAGTTATTGTTTTTGCGCGGCAAATTGGCATTTTTTTGCCCGGTTTTTTCTTGACGCCCGATTTTGCAGTCCCTATAGTGTCACGGAGTGGGAAGTTGTGGGTTTTGGTGGGAAAAAAGGGTTTCAGATAGCCTTCGGGTGGGAAAAAGGGAAGCGTGGTGTTTCGAGGTCCGAACATACTGAATCTGGACGCGAAAGGCCGGTTGGTACTGCCAACCCGCTATCGGGACGCTTTGCTCGAAAAATGCCAGGGCCAGCTGGTGGCCACCATCGACACCGAAGAGCGCTGCCTGCAACTGTACCCCATGCCGGAATGGCTCGAAATCGAGCGCAAGATCAACGCACTTCCCTCGTTTAACAAGGCCGCCCGCCGCGTGCAGCGCCTGCTGGTGGGTCATGCCACCGAGGTGGAGATGGACGCCGCCGGACGCATTGGCATTCCTCCCGTGCTGCGGTCCTACGCCGATCTGGACAAGAAGATCATGCTGCTGGGTCAGGGTCACCGTTTTGAAATCTGGTCGGAAGATCTGTGGAATCAGAAGCGCGATGCCTGGCTGGCGGACGATAGCGAGGACGACGACGGCATGCCGGACCAGATGCTGTCGCTGGTGCTTTGATGACCGGGCCGGCATTTTCCCATGAAACCGTTTTGTTGCAAGAGGCGGTGGACGCATTGTTGACTGACAGGCAGGGCATCTACATCGATGGCACTTTCGGGCGTGGCGGACATGCCCGGCTGGCGCTGTCGCAGCTGGATTCTGCTGCCACCCTGCTGGTTTTCGACAAGGATCCTCAGGCCATTGCCACGGCGGACGCTCTGGCTGCCGCCGATTCCCGCCTGCAACCGGTGCACGATTCGTTTGCGGCGCTGGGACGAGAAGTTGATGCCCGCGGCTGGCGCGGCCAAGTGCAGGGTATTCTGCTGGATCTGGGTGTGTCGTCGCCCCAGTTGGACGATCCCGAACGCGGTTTTTCCTTTATGAATGATGGTCCGCTGGATATGCGGATGAACAATCAGGCCGGCCTGTCCGCTGCCGACTGGCTGAATTCCGCGACTGCCGACGAAATTGCCGAGGTGCTGCGCGAATACGGTGAAGAGCGGTTTGCCTGGCGCATCGCGCAGGCGATTGTCGCGCGCCGTGTGGAAGAGCCGCTGTCGCGCACCCGTCAGCTGGCAGCCTGGATCGAGGACGCCAGTCCGTTCCGTGAAAAACACAAGCATCCCGCCACCCGTTCCTTTCAGGCGATCCGCATTTTCATCAACCGCGAACTGGATGATCTGGAAGCCGTGCTGCAGCAGGCGGTGGATGTGCTGGCACCGGGTGGACGTCTGGTTGTCATCAGCTTTCATTCCCTGGAAGACCGCATCGTCAAACAGTTCATCCAGCGCAAGGAAAAGGGCGAGCCGCTGCCGCGTCATCTGCCGGTGCGCCACGATGCGGTGAAGCGCGAGCTGCGCAGCGTAGCCAAACAGGTGCGGGCTTCCGATGAGGAAGTGAGCCGCAATCCCCGTTCCCGTAGCGCGATCATGCGTGTCGCCGAGAAGGTGTGACGATGGAAGCCCTGAAGAATCAGCGCAAACAATGGATTCTGGTTCAGCTGGCCGCTGTGGCGGTGGTGGTGTCGGCGCTGGGCGTAGTGTTCGCGAGTTTTGAAACCCGCCGACTGGTGGCGCAACACCAGCAGTTGCTGGGTGCGAAGAATGACATGCAGGTCGAGTGGGGCCAGCTGCTGCTGGAACAGAGTACCTGGGGATCCTATAACCGTGTGGAGCAACTGGCCGGCAGCAAGTTGTTCATGCGGGTGCCCGCGCCCAACGAAATCGTGATGGTGGAACCATGAGCGCGAAAAAGGAAACCGCGCAATATACGTGGCGCTATCTGCTGGTGCTGGGAATGCTGGGTGCGGTGGCGCTGGGCGTGGCCGGGCGCCTGGTTTATCTGCAGGTGGAAGCGCAGAGCTTCCTGAAGGATCAGGGTGACCGTCGTGTGCTGCGGGTCGAGAACATTCCGGCCTATCGCGGCATCATTCAGGATCGCAATGGTGAGCCGCTGGCGGTAAGCACGCCGGTGGTGACGCTGTGGGCCAATCCGCGTGAACTCATCACCCAGCAGCACGCCTGGGGTGCGCTGGCGAAAAAACTCGGTGTGAATAACGCCCGCCTGCGGGACCGTATTCTGCGCAATCAGGAAAAGCAGTTCATTTATCTGCAGCGTCACATGAATCCGGCCAAGGCCGATGAAATCCTGCAGCTGGACATTGCCGGCGTGTATGGCCTGGAAGAACGTCGCCGCTATTACCCGGCCAGTGAAGTGACTGCCCATGTGGTGGGCTTCACCAATATTGACGACAGCGGTCAGGAAGGTATGGAGCTGGCGTATCAGGAAATGCTGCAGGGTGTTGATGGCAAGAAGCGGGTGGTGAAAGACCTGAAGCGCCGCACCATCAAGGACGTGGGTCTGATCCGCAATGCGGCGCCGGGCCAGGATGTGACGCTGAGTATCGACCTGCGGGCGCAGTATCTGGCGTATCGCGAACTGTTGTCGGCAGTGAATGAATATCAGGCCACTTCCGGCATGGCGGTGGCGCTGGATATCCAGACCGGCGAGGTGCTGGCGATGGTGAATCAGCCGTCCTATAACCCCAATAATCGCACTACCCGTGATGTGGCGAGCCTGCGTAACCGCGCGCTCACCGATGTGTTTGAACCCGGTTCCACCGTCAAACCATTTACCGTTGCCGCGGCGCTGGAGAGTGGCAAATGGCAGCCGTCCAGTCAGCTGGACACGACACCCGGCTACATGCGGGTTGGCACGAAGTCGATCCGGGATCTGCACAATTATGGCGTGATCGATCTGACCACGCTGATCGCGAAGTCCAGCAACGTGGGTGCGGCCAAGCTGGCGCTCTCGATGGAAGAGAATGCGGTGAGTGGCATGTTCCGGCGGGTGGGGCTTGGCCAGGCTACTGGCACCGGCTTCCCGGGCGAGAGCGTGGGCATGCTGCCGGTGCGGCAACGCTGGCGCCCGATCGAGATTGCGACGCTGTCCTACGGTTACGGTCTGTCGGTAACAGCAGTGCAACTGGCCCAGGCGTATGCAGTGCTGGGGGCCGGTGGCATCAAGCGGCCGGTGTCGCTGCTGAAAGTGGAAGGTGAGGTGCCGGGCGAGCGCGTGCTGGATGAAAAATACGCCCGAGAAGTGATGGCCATGATGGAACAGGTGACC
>JBMOPR010000510.1:1013-15192 GCA_049323075.1 Pseudomonadota bacterium | reverse complement strand
GCGGCCCGCGTTCTGGAAGTAATGATAGATCACGCCTGTCAGCCCTTGTGACACCCAGCCCAGCAGATTCAGGTGCGCGTGCACCGCCATCAGACTGTGATCGTGGGATGCGCCCATGAAAATGCCCAGGCCCACGGCCACCACGAAATAAATCACTGCCATGTAGATCCAGCGTGCAGCAAAGTTTTCCATTTTTATCTCCATGATAATCTCCTTGTTTGGCAATTAAAAAAGTCAGTGATCAAATACTGGTTCCGCATTTCAGCAGGCCAGCGCGAACTGCAGTTTGTTCCATTCGGAACGGGGCAGGTTTTGCCGCGCAATCGCCAGCGTGTTCTCGAACACCGGTTGCGGCGCTTCCCGGCGCATGCCGCTCAGCAGCGCATGCCGTTCCTGATGATTCAGCGCTGCCAGCATCCAGTGCATGCCCACTGCATTTTCCTGCGGTGGAATGGATTGCAGGATCGCCTGATGGATGGCCTGGATCTCGGCGTCGCTGTAGCAGTTCCACAAAATGGCGTTGTTGCGGGTTTCCTCTTCGTGCATATGCGCCAGGTTGTCTGCCACGAACAGCGCCAGTTTGCGGTACAGCTGGGCCGCCAGCAGTTCACGGTCTGGCGCGGCGGCTGCGCGCAGTTGGTGTGCCGCGCCGCGCAGTTCCGCGATCATCGCCACATGCTGCTGGTGATGTTCCGACATGGCGTCGGCCGACCCGGGCTGGCACAGGTTCATGGCCGGGTGGATAAAGGTGTTTTCGTGCTGCAGATGGCTTTCGCAGAAATCCAGCAGGCTGTGCAACTGGGTCAGGCCCGCGTGCAGATCGGCGGAGGCTTCCAGGTCCATGCGGCCGACACTGAGCAGGGTTTCCGTCAGATAGGCGCGCAGACCTTTGTGAATGAGCCGGTAAATGTCGAAGCGTTGCTGGTGCATGGTGGTCTCTCCCTGGTGTTCGGTGATGGAAAGCATATGCGGGGAAGACGCGCGGCGTTGCTAAATGTTGCGTAAGAAAACCCTAACATTTCCTTAAGTTTTGGCCGTTTTCAGCGGCGGCAAAAGCAGTGCCGGAATGATGTGAAAATTACCGATTAGTCGCTACAATGTTGCGCACTACGGGGCCCGCACAGGAAGCAGGACGCATGATCCGATCCATTCTATTGACCGCCGATGGCAGTCTTCTCCGGTTTGATTCGTCCGCCGCCGAGCGCTGGCGCGACAACCCGGGCAGCGTGCTCTGGCTGGACCTTGAGAACGAAGATCCCCACGCCGAGGAGAAACTGCTGCTGGACCTGAACATCAATCCCATGGCGATCAGTGACGCCCAGCGCAAGCGCCATCCGCCCAAGGTGGAGGAATTCGATCACTACACCTTCATGCTGTATCGCGGGTTTCAGCAGTTCGACGAAGATCTGCGGATCGACCACATTCAAGTGGCGTTTTTTGTTGGCACCCATTTCCTGATCACCCGTCGCGATGGCAATTCCATCGGCATCCAGTCGGTGTGGGATCAGAACAATGAACTCACCACCTACCTGAAAAAGCCGGCATTGCTGATGATGCGCATTCTGCGCGCATCCATGAACGGCTATCTGGGCGGACTGCTGGAGATGGAGGACAAGCTGAGCCAGATCGAGGATGACATGCTGACGCGCCCCACCGATACCATGATGCACAAGCTGGTCATGTACCGGTCGCGCCTGCGTAAACTGAACCGGGTGTTCAGCTATCACGAACGGATCGTGCGCCAGATCATCAAGGAGCCGACAGCGGAACTGAACGGCGAGGACGTGGCGCTGTACCACGCACTGCAGGATGTGTACGACAAGTGTGAGCGCCTGCACAGCCTGGGCACGCTGTTTTACGATCAGTGCGGGGATCTGGTGGAGGGTTATCTGTCACTGACGTCGCACCAGCTGAACAAGACGATGCAGGCGCTGACGGTGATTACCGCGATTTTTGTGCCGCTGGGTTTGCTGTCAGGAATTTACGGCATGAACTTCGACAACATGCCGGAGCTGCATTCGGAAAACGGCTACTTCATTCTGATCGGTGTGATGCTGTCGGTGGCGTCAACCCTGCTGCTGCTCTTCCGTCGCAAGGGCTGGCTGTAACGGAGTGGCTGTCCTGAAAAAGCTGCGCTGAAGAAGGGGGTCAGCGCGGTTTGCGGGCAAATACCACCAGTTCTTCCACCACCTTCTCCTTGATGGCGGCCTGGTCCTTCGGGTCGAGCCCGTAGCGGGCCGCCAGCACTTCGAAATCCTCGTCTTTCAGTGTCACGGTCAGGCGCGGGCGCACCGGCTTTTTGTTGTAGGAGAGGCCGAGAATCTTGCGGATCTGATCCGGCGGATTGAGGTTGTTGGACAGGGCTTCCTGCTTGATGACCTTCTGGGCCTCGGCGGAAATGTCGAATGCCACCTGCACAGCCCTGATGGCGTTCTGTTCTTGTTGCCAGCGGGAATTCTTCATCGGTTCAGCCTGTGTTTCCGCCTGTGTTTCCGGTAATAAGTAACGGCAAGGCGCGGAGAGCCACCCGGGCTGCTCCGCGCCGCTGCAAACCCGCGCTAGTATATCAGGAAGGTTTGGCTGCCTTCAGCCGTTCCAGAATGGCAGCGGCATCGGCCTTGGCGCCCTTGATGCCGGCGGCCTCGAGTTTGGCGTCCAGGCCCTGGTCGCCCAGTTCACTGTCCAGCAGCTCGCCGGCGGCCATCTGGTCCTGCTTCAGCTCCTGCCGCTTCTTGATGCGCTCCAGGGAATCGCGGGCGGAATTCAGCGCGGAGTTGTTGGCGGCCACGTTTTCCACCACCTGCTCAGTGGCCTTCTGCACGCTTTCGGTGGTGCGCACGATGGCCAGTTCGCGCTCGTGATCGGCGATCAGCTTCTCGGCTTTCTTGATATGTACCTTCAGCTGTTCGATCTGGTGGTCCAGCCGGGTGACGATGGCGGCCTGCTCGTTGCGGTCGTTCTCCAGCCCGGCGATCTTGCCGGCCACTTCCAGCGCCAGCGTTTCATTGTTCTGCTGCAGTGCCTGGGTGGCGAAGCGTTCATTCTGGGTGATGGCGTCGCCCAGTTCCGCCACCTTGCGCGCGGCCTGCATCTTTCTGGCCATCACTTCGGTGAGGCTCCTTTTCGCGGTGGCAATGTTGTCGGTGGCGTCCTTGATTTCCTGCTCGAAAATGCGGATGCCGTTGGCATCGACGATGGCGTCACCGATTTCCCGTGCGCCGCCGCGCAGGGCAGTCCAGAGTTTGTCGAATACGCTGCTCATGGGGTGTCTCCCGTTACGTCGCTCAAATGAGGTTCAAACCAGAAATTCTTCAATGGCTTCCAGCGCGTCGTAGGCGTTGGCGGCCAGGGTAACCAGTTCCCGGCAGATGTCGTTGATGCTGCTGGTGGTGGAAAGTGCGCCGAATATTACATAGTAGTCCTCGATCAGCGCGAATGAGCTGAGCGGAACGGCAACGTTCATTTCCAGCATGGACCGGTTGAGTTCATCACGCTTGTCGGTGCGGATCTCGTCACGCCGACACAGGTAGGTTATGCACAGCATCTGGGTGTCGGTGACGGTGACATAGATTGGCATTTCGTCCAGATCCGACACCAGTACCTGCAACACATTCTGCGCGCCGCCGATGGGCAGGCAGTTGAAAGTGTGACCTTCGTAGTTGAGGTCGCTCAGGGTGTAGGTCAGTTCCTGCAATCGGTGCATTGAGGTCTCCTGTGCCGGGTGGAATCGGTTGACATATTATGTCGTAAAGAAAGGCTAGGCGTCACGACATAATATGTCAAACAATTTTTTGTTATGTCCGTAGGGCTTGGCTATAGTGCCAGCACGACTGCATCGGCAGCCGGCATTCAATACAAAATAGCGCCGCGCTGTCCACTACAACAAGGTTGGATTTTTGCCATTGACATAATATGTCGTTGTTACTAGATTGACATGATATGTCAATGGCCGGGGGCTGTGTATGGAAGCGTTCCTGCAGAACATTTCGAGTTATCCCACGGTTATCTTTACGATTTTTGGCGCTTTTGCGTTCCTCTACCTGCTGCTGGCGGCGGTGGGATTGACGGGATTCGACGACGCTGATTTCGAATTGGAGGCGCTGTCGGGCCTGATGACCACGCTGGGCCTCAAAGGCGTGCCGCTGTCGATGGTGCTGGGGCTGGTGGCGCTGTTTTCCTGGGCCACCTGCTATCTGATCGTGGCGCTGCTGTTCGTGGGAGAGCCTGGCAACTGGCTCAACTATGTGACCGGCACGCTGGCAATTCCGGTGTCGCTGGCGGTGTCTTTGCTGGTGAGCGCGCAGGTGGTGAAGCCGCTGCGCCCCCTGTTCCGGGCGTTGAACGCACCGGCGCCGGACAAGGTGCTGATCGGGGCGCTCTGCACCGTGCGCTCCAGCCGGGTGGATGAAACGTTTGGTGAAGCGACCACGGTGATCGATGGCGCCGAGCTGATCCTGAAAGTGCGCGCCGACGCCGCCAAGGGCTTGCGGCGGGGCGACAAGGTGGTGCTGATCGAGCATCACAAGGACACGAACCTGTTCTGGGTCGTGCCGGAACATGAATTCAAAGGCTGAACAGGCTTTATAACAGGCGGTACTCTTAACAGGAGCAAAACAATGTTCGATTCGGGCTGGGTGTTTTTCTGGATCACCGTGGTGGGCGGCTTTTTCGGTTTGCTGGTGCTGCTGTTGCTGGCGGTGAAGGCGTTTTACATCAAGGTGGAACAGGGGCAGGCGCTGATCGTCAATACGCTGGCATCGGTGCCGAAGGTGAGTTTCACCGGCTCCATCGTCTGGCCCGTGATTTACAAGAAGGAGGTGATGAAGATTTCGGTCATCACCCTGGAAATTGATCGCAGTGGCAAGGATGGTCTGATCTGCAAGGATAACCTGCGGGCGGACATCACGGTGGCGTTTTATCTGCGCGTGAATGAAACCACCGAGGACGTGCTGAAGGTGGCAAAGGCCGTGGGCGTGGAGCGGGCGTCGAACAAGGACGCAGTGAACGAACTCTTCAACGCGAAATTCTCCGAGGCACTGAAAACCGTCGGCAAGAAAATGGAATTCCTGGAGCTGTTCGAAAACCGCATCCAGTTTCGCGACAAGATCATCGAGGTGATTGGCGACGATCTGAATGGCTATGTGCTGGAAGACGTGGCCATCGACTATCTGGAACAGACCCCGAAATCCGCCCTCGATCCCAACAACATCCTGGATTCCGAAGGCATCCGCAAGATCACCCAGATCACTGCCCAGCAGAACATCGAAACCAATCGGCTGGAGCGCGACGAGGAGCTGGAAATCACCCGCAAGAATGTGTCGACCCGCGAAGCCATGCTGGAACTGGAAAAACAGCAGGCCGATGCCGAGGCGCGGCAGAAGCGCGAGGTGGAATCGATTCGTGCCCGCGAAGAAGCGGAAACCAGCAAGGTGAAGGAAGAGGAGCGGCGCAAGGCAGAGCAGGCCCGCATCGAGACCGAAGAGGCACTGGCCGTGTCCGAACAAAATAAGCAGCGTCAGATCGAGATCGCCGAGAAGAACCGCGAGCGTGTGGTGGCGATCGAACACGAAAAAGTGGAGAAGGCGCGTCAGCTGGAAATCGTCAATCGCGAACGCGAGGTGGAGCTGCAGACCATCGACAAGGAAAAGGCGCTGGAAGAAGAACGCAAGATCATCGCCAACACCATTTCCGAACGCATTGCGGTGGAAAAGAAAGTGGCGGAAGAGGAAGAGCGGATCAAGGATGTTCGGACCATTTCCGAAGCCGAGCGTTCCAAGCAGGCGAAGATTCTCGACGCCCAGGCCATTGCCGAAGAAGACCTGGTCAAGCAGGTGAAAAAGGCCGAAGCAGAAGAGCGCAAGGCCATTCACAAGGCGAAGGAGATCAACACCATCGCCCAGGCGGAACTGGAAGCAGCGGCGAAGCAGGCGGAAGCCCTGATCAAGCGTGCAGAAGGCGTGCAGGCGGAACAGGCTGCACCGGGCCTCGCCGATGCACGGGTGAAGGAAGCACAGGCCGTCGCGATGGAAAAAGAAGGCCTGGCGAAAGCCAATGCGGATCAGGCGCTGGGTCTGGCAAAGGCGCGCGTGATCGAGGCGCAGGCGGAAGCCAGCGAAAAGCAGGGCCTGGCAGATGCCAAGGTGCTGGAAGAAAAGCTGTCGGCGAAAGCCCGCGGCGACGAGCAGATCGGCCTGGCGGAAGCCCGCGCGCTGAAGGAAAAACTGGCTGCACAGGCGTCGGGCGATGAAGCCATTGGCAAGGCGCTGGCACTGGCGGAGCGGGAAAAGGGCATAGCATCAGCTGACGTGATTCGTGAGAAAGGGCGCGCCGAAGCGGAAGGTCTGACCGAGAAATTCGGTGCCATGAACAACATGAGCCCGGCGGCGCGCGAGTTCGAGGAGTTGCGCATGCGGCTGGAGCTGGCGTTCGAGGAAGTCATGGCCACGATTGCCGCGAACAAGGACATCGCCAAAGAACAGGCCGAGGTGCTGGGCGCCGCGCTGCAAAAAGCGAAGATCGAAATCGTCGGCGGCGAAGGCGATTACTTCGCGAACTTCGCCAAGGCGCTGTCCATCGGGAACGCGGTGAATGGCATTGCGGCGAAAAGTCCGATGATCAATCAGGCGTTCAACCGGCTGCTGAATCTGGGCAGTGCGGCGCCGGCAGAAGTCAAGCCAGCGGAAGAACAGCAGGCCTGATCCGGCAGCAAGGCGCTGGAAGCACTGGTGGCGCGGATAATCGCGTCTGCCAGGCGCCGGTGCATTTCCGCGACACAGTCGAAGAAAGAATCATGTGCAGAGGAAGAGTCCCGTGGCGGTAATGGACAAGGCACCGGCGGCTGTCGGCGAGCAGCAGGTGGAACAGGCGGTCACCCAGGGTTCGGCGTATGAGGTCATCCGCAAGCGTCTGTTGGAGCAGGGCAATCGCCTGGAGGCGCTGGCCACCGGCCTTAACCAGCAGCGGCTGGAGGAATTCGGCTCCACGGAAATGCAGGTGATTGGCCGCACCCGTGTGCGCACCGAAAACAATTGTGTGGCGCGCGATATCGTGCGGGTGGGCGACAGCCTGCTGTTCGGCTACAACGTGTTTCTCGGCCTGAAGAAATCCACCCAGGTGGCAGACGTGTTTTCCGTCTACAAACTGGTGGAGCGCGACGGCAATCCGGAAATGGATGCCGTGCCGATCGAGAACACCTTTCTGGCCGACGCCCGCTTCCAGTCCGACTTCAACGAGCTGTACACCTATTACAAAAACACCGTGCTGACCCTGCTGGTGGTGTGGGACGGCAAGCTGCTGGCCAGTTTCCAGATCGGCGAGCGGGCGGCGGATCAGCGCGTGTTCCGCTGGTCGGTGTCCGCCGATGGCCAGCGTATTGAATACATCGACAATCGCGGCGAACGCGACATCCAGTTGCCATCGCCGCAGGATTTCGAATGGCGGCCGGTGGCGCGCGAACTGATCGTGGAAGGCCGTCATCCGCACCTGAATATTCTCGACACGATTTTTGTCGATACCATTGGCGGTGATCTCACCATCAAGGTGGAAAACAATACGGCCACCGGCAAGGGCGTGTATTCCGACCCGGTGGCTGATCCCAACCAGTCCCTCGACGACGCGGAATTTTTCTTCGCGGAACTGGGCCAGCTGATCCTGCTGAAAATCCGTCCCTACCAGGAGCCGCAGTGGCGGTATCTGGTGTTCAACCGCCTCAACGAATCCGTGGTGCGTATCGACGCGATCGGTGATAGTTGCGTGCAGCTGCCGGACAATCACGGCATCCTGTTTCCGGGCGGCTTTTATCTGCAGACCGGCGATTACAAGACGTTTGATGAGCCCAACACTGGCCTGCGTTTCAAGCGCGCCATCAAATCCCCCAATGGCGAGGATGTGCTGTACCTGCTGTACGAACCGGTGAACGGGCTGGTGGCGCTGTATCCGTACAATCTGATCGAACGGCAGTTGCGCACTCCATTGTATGCCCACGGCTGTGCCCGTTTTGAAGATGGCCGCATGCTGATGTTCCAGGCGGAAAGCGAACCCACCCGCGTGCATCCGATGCAGCTGTGGCAGACGCCGTTCTATTCCGATGTGCACGCCAGCCAGACGCAGCAGTCGCGGACTTTTTTTGGCCGTATCGGCAACGCCGATCTGGTGCGGGGTATTTCCGATCTGTTCGGCGTGTGCCAGCTGGTCCGCAAACCCGATGCACAGGCCACGCATTATCACGAGCTGTGTAAATACGCTGCACGCCTGTTCGACCAGTATCACTGGATCGGCGCGACGGAGATGCAGGAGACCGCAGCGCTGCTGCACCAGATCGTCGAAACCGGCGAGCTGATCCTGGATGAATATGAAAAGGTGGCGGCCATCCGCCGCAGTTCCGGCGAGGCGCTGGACAAAGCCGACGCACAGACCCGGGCCCTGCTGAAACAGATCCAGCCCGACAGCTGGACCACGCCACAACCGTTCGTGCAGGGCCTGGCGGATATTCGCAAGATGCGCGGCCATCTGCTGACCATCGGTGAATACCGCTATATCGACAAGAACCGGATCACGGAACTGGACCAGCAGCTGGACAAGGCGCGGCTGCAGCTGTCGCAGCGTACGGTGGAGTTCCTGGCAAAAGAGGAAGCGCTCAAACCGCTGTATCGCGATCTGGGTGAGCTGGACAAGCAGATTGCGGCGATTGCCATTCGCGCAGAACTGGATGCGCCGTTGCAAAAACTGGATCAGCTGAGCCAGGGTCTGGATCTGCTCACCGAAACCATCAGCGGCATCACCTCGGCCGAAGCCAACACCCGCACCCGCATCATTGACGCCATTTCTGCATTGTATTCGCAGCTGAACCAGGTGCGGGCGCGGGCGCAGAACCAGGTGAAGAATCTGGGCTCCGCCGAAGCGCTGGCGCAGTTTTCCGCCCAGTTCAAGTTGTTGGCGCAGAGCGTTACCAACGGGCTGGCGCTGTCGAATACCCCGGAGCGCTGCGACGAGCAGCTGTCGCGCATCATGACCCAGCTGCAGGAGCTGGAAAGCCAGTTCGGTGAACACGACCAGTTCCTCGCCGACATCCTGGGCAAGCGCGAGGAAATTTTTGAAAGTTTCGAATCCCACAAGCAGCAGTTGCTGGATGAACGCCAGCGCCGGGCACAGACACTGCTGGATGCCGCCAACCGCATCATCGACGGCATCAAGCGTCGCAGCAACAAGTTCCGCAACGAGGACGAGCACAATACGTTTTTCAGTTCCGATCCGCTGGTGGAAAAACTGCGGCAGCTGGCGCAGCAACTGCGCGGGCTGGATGACAGCGTCAAGGCCGATGATATTGAAGCGCGACTGAAGGCGCTGAAGGATCAGTCGGTGCGTGGCCTGCGCGACAAGGCCGATATTTACGAAGCCGACGGCAATGTGGTGAAGCTGGGGCCGCTGCACCGTTTCAGCGTCAACCAGCAGGAACTGGATTTAACGCTGTTGCCGCGCGATGGCACGCTGTATTTTCATCTCACCGGCACGGATTTTTATGAGGCGCTGGATGCGGAAACGCTCGCGGGCACGCAGGCGTTCTGGTCCATGTCGCTGCCGTCGGAAAACCAGCAGGTGAGCCGGGCGGAATATCTGGCCTATTCGGTTTTGCGTCATGCCGAAAGCGGCACCGAGCAGCTGTCGCTGGACCAGCTGCGACAGGCACGGCAACAGCCGGACGGTTTGTTGCTCTGCGTGCGTCGCTATGCCGAACCGCGCTACCGCGAAGGATATGAACGCGGCATTCACGATCATGATGCCGCGCTGATTCTGGACCCGTTGCTGCCGCTGTATGAAATGGCCGACCTGTTGCGCTTCGATCCGCCCACCCGCGCGCTGGCCACCCTGTTCTGGAGCCGCCATGGCCGCGATGCGCACACGAGCATCTGGCCGGCACGGGCGCAATCGGCGCTGCACATGCTCAATCTGTTTGGTTCTGCCAGCGCGCTGCAGCAGCTGCAGGATGAAATCCAGCGGTCGCTGCAGGAATTCCTGCACCAGCAGCAGATCAGCGCCGATGATGCCCAAATTGCCCGCGCCGCCCAGTACCTGCTGCGGGAGCTGGCACGGCCACAGGCGGAGTTCGTCATCACCCGCGCGGCGCTCACGCTGGTGGACCAGCTGCGCATGGCGCTCAATACCGCCAGTGCCGCCGGCACGTTCGATGAAACGGTGAAAAATCTGCAGGAACAGCCCGGTGCCGCCTGGCGTTTCGTGCTGGGCTGGGTGCAGGCGTGGCTGCACAAGCAGGCCGACAACACGTTGACACCCTATGCCGAAGAAGCTGCCGCCCGTCTGCTGGTGGACACCCGCCTGCGCTGGCAACCGCGCGAACTCAACCTGCAGTTCAGCGTTGAGAAACTGCTGTCGTCCCACCCGAATATCCAGCAGGGCAATCTTTCCATCAGGCTCGACGAATTTCTGCTGCGCCTGCAGCAGCACGCCGACCATACGGTGCCGGCCTATCTGCAGTTTCTGGAAACCCGCCAGCGCATCATCGAGCAGGAAAAACGCCGGCTGCGACTGGACCAGTTCAAGCCGCGCCCGCTGTCATCGTTCGTGCGCAACAAGCTGATCAACGAATCCTATCTGCCGATCATCGGCGCCAATCTGGCGAAGCAGATGGGCACCGTGGGCGAAAACCGGCGCACTGATCTGATGGGTCTGCTGATGCTGATCTCGCCGCCGGGTTACGGTAAAACCACGCTGATGGAATATGTTGCGCACCGCCTCGGCCTTATCTTCATGAAGATCAACTGTCCGTCGCTGGGCCACCAGGTGGATTCTCTCGATCCGCAGCAGGCGCCCAACGCCACCGCGCGGCAGGAACTGGAAAAACTCAACCTGGCGCTGGAAATGGGCAACAACGTGATGCTGTACCTGGATGACATCCAGCACACCAATCCCGAGTTCCTGCAGAAATTCATTTCCCTGTGCGACGGCACGCGCCGCATCGAAGGCGTGTGGAAAGGCACCACCAAAACCTACGACATGCGCGGCAAGAAATTCTGCGTCGGCATGGCGGGCAACCCTTACACGGAAAGTGGCGAGCTGTTCAAGATTCCCGACATGCTGGCCAACCGCGCCGACATCTACAACCTGGGTGACGTGCTCGGCGGCATGGAGGAGGTGTTCGCGCTCAGCTATATCGAAAACAGCATGACCTCGAACCCGGTGCTGGCGCCGCTGGCCACCCGCGACATGGCGGATTTCTACTGCTTTGTCGATGCCGCCCGCGGTCGTGCGTTCAACGAAGCGGAGCTGAAGCATCCCTATTCCGCCGCCGAATCCCGCGAGATCATCGAGACGTTGCAGAAGCTGTTCCGCATCCAGCAGGTGGTGCTGAAGGTGAACCAGCAGTATATCGCCTCCGCCGCGCAGGACGACAGATTCCGCACCGAGCCACCGTTCAAATTGCAGGGCAGTTACCGCAACATGAACAAGATGGCGGAAAAAATATCAGCAGTGATGACGGACACCGAGCTTCTCACCCTGATTGACGATCACTATCTGGGTGAAGCGCAACTGCTCACGTCCGGCACCGAGGCCAACCTGCTCAAGCTGGCAGAATTGCGCGGCAATCTGCAGGACGCGCAGCAACAACGTTGGCAGGCGATCAAGAAGGAATTCCAGCGTCTGAAGCAGACCGGTGGCGATGAGGCCGATGTCGGTACCCGCGTGGTGATGCAGCTGCATGCGCTGGGCGAGGCGGTTGGCCAGGTCAGTGCAACGTTGAACGACTCGCGCACTGCGCAACAGGATGAGCATCTGAAAACGTTGGTGCACAGCGTGGAGCAGAATCAGCAGCAGGTAAGCGCCCGCATCGAAAAAGCGCTGCAAACCTTCGCCGAAGCCGCCGCGCAGATGCGCTGCGAAGTGGAGGTGATCAACCAGCCGGTTCCCGGTATCGACCTGCTGCTGAAAGCCCTGGCCGACACGCTGGAAAACAGCATCTACCCGCTGGTGAAAACCATGGATGGCAAACTGGGATTGGACCTGCGCACCCATGACAAGATGCAGCAGGTGCTGGATCAGTTGCGCACGCTGGATGCGCGGGTCAAGGCCAGTCCGCCTCAGGGCAAGTAGGTAAACTCGGCGAATTCGCTGGTGCCGATCAGCTGCGCGTTTTCATCGTGCGCCGTGACGCGCCAGCGGTATTGCTGGCCCGGCTGGAGCTGCTGGCGGGCCAGTTCCGACAGATACAGCTGGGTACGTTCAGGGCTGCTGATCATGCGCACCACGAATTCCGCGCCGTCCACCGCATCTTCCACATCATCATTGCCGGATTTGAAAATCTGCACCTGATAAGCCACCGCGCCTTTGAGCTTGCTCCATTTCAGCGGGGTCTGCGGAGTCAGCGTCATCGAGAGGGCGGTGAGCAGTTCGATTTCCACGGTGGCACGGGGCACATCCTTGCCGTCGATGCGGTAATCGATTTCGGCCATCAGTTCCGGCTCGGGGCACTGGCCGTCCAGATGCAGCTGGTCCGACACCACAATCAGCGGCTGCACGCAGAAGCGCAGCCGGTAATTGCCCGGCGCCTGGGTGGGCAGTTCCGGGCTCACCAGAAATTCCCGTTGCACCAGCTTCAGTTGCTTGCGCACCTGCGCCAGGGTGGTGAACACCGGTTTGGTGCCGGTGCCGACATCGCTGGCAATCTGCCAGGTGCCCTGCAACAGACCCGTTCCGGAATAACGCAGATCCAGTTTGGCACGCAGGGAACTGCCGGGTGAAAAGCGCTTTTTGTTGCGGGCATTGGCAAAGCGCAGATTGAGTTTGTGGATGAACAGGCCGGCGACCGGGGTGCGTGGCGCACTGGCGTCGGCGACGCCGGTGAGGGTGATGACCAGGTTGGCGCTGGCGGCGGCAGCCTTGTTGCCGGTATCGCTGGCACTGGAACCGAACGCGCGCTGGTAGGATACGGCGGAAATGCCTTTCGCCTGCCATTCCTGCAGCTGTGCCGGAGTGAGAGCCAGCACCTCGTCGAAATGCAGTGGACCGGAGCCCTCGGTACGGTTGAACGGTGTGGCTACCGTGTGCAGGATGGCGCCGGTGACCGGATCAGTGAGCAGGCCCTGGGCCGAAAATGCGCCGCCCGTGTGGGCCGGGCTGGTGGAGACTACCCATTTCAGAGTAAGTGAACCGCCCTGGGCGACATCCAGGGAGCCCTGCTTCGGGCTCACGGTGACGCCGCTCACTGCCGCGAGGGCCTGAGAGACAGCAAGCAATAAGGAAAACAGTGCGAACAAAAGGTTCGCCAGACGATGACACGACAGCATGACCGGTTTCAGCCCCAATTACCTGATCCGACGTGGCGGGTAGTCTAACCACAGGGCTATTGCGTGGCAATTTTGCTGACAATATGACTGTCGGGCGATGGCTAGTCGTGGAAGGTTTCCTGGCTGCTGATGCCCAGATGTTCCAGCCTGGCGGCCATGTCGTCGAAATCCAGATCGCTCAGGCCCACATAGGCCAGCAGGTCACGGCTGATGGCATTCCACTCGTGATCCACCGCCTGCCCGCCCAGGATCGAGTGCAGGCCGCAGATGTGTTCCGCCATCTTCAGGATCGCCAGCAGGGTTTTCTTGCCGCTGTCGTAGGTGGCGCGGGTGGATTCGCGGAAGATGTCCTCACTGCTGTGGTGCTCGGCGATCACCTCGCACAGGTCCGGCGGCAGGCTCCAGGATTTCGCCACGAAATAGCCCACCACCGCATGATTGGTCTTCAGCTTGCGGTTCTCGGTGTCGATCACGCGCTCGCCGGGGTGGGAGTAGGATTCGCGCATGATGTCGGGGTAGTCGGCGTGGGCACGCATCAGCAGCGGCACCCCGCAATTGTGGAACAGACCCAGACAGTAGGCCTTGTCCGGCGAGTGGTAGCCGATGTCGCGGGCGATGGTGGCGGACACCGAGGCGATGTCCATGGCGCTGTCCCAGAAGCCGCCCAGGGCAATGATGGTCTCATCGTCCATCTCACCCTTGATCGACAGGCCCTCGGTGATGCGGATGATGGTCTGCAACCCCAGGATGCGCACCGCCTGCTCAATCGAGGTGATGCGGTTTTTCAGGCCGAACAGGCTGGAGTTCACCACCTTGAGAATGGTGCCGGCCAGCCCCACGTCGTGGCTGATGAGTTTGCCGATCCGGTTGATATCCGGGTT
>JBMOPR010000510.1:0-1003 GCA_049323075.1 Pseudomonadota bacterium | reverse complement strand
GGCATCGCCTGTTCCATGTGAATGTCGACGATGATCTGCGGCTGCGGCGGCACGGTGATGCCGCGCAGGATGCGCTGGATTTTCTCGTCGTCCAGTGGGGTGGGGTCGCTCATTCCGGTATACTTGCCCGTTCCTGAATTCAAGCACTGCAATTCAGTGTAGCAGCCGTCCCCTGCATTGCCCTTTTCCCCAGCCGAGTCCGCACCGTGTCTTCAAATTCGCCGCACCCAGAATCACTCCCCCGTATCCGTTTGAAAGCCAAGGAAGATCGCCGCCTGAAGGGTGGACACCTGTGGATCTACAGCAACGAAGTGGACATCGTTGCCACGCCACTGAAAGACCTGGAGCCTGGCTGCGAGGTGCTGGTGGAAACCGCCGGCGGCCAGCCCCTGGGCCGTGGTTACGCCAACCCGCACTCGCTGATCTGCTGCCGCCTGCTGACCCGCGACTGGCGGTGTGCGCTGAACCAGAAGCTGCTGGCGGAGCGCCTGCAGGAGGCGCTGTCCCTGCGTGAAACTGTGTACAGCAAGCCCTATTACCGCCTGGTGTACGGCGACAGCGACGGCCTGTCCGGGCTGGTGGTGGACCGTTTCGGCGATTATCTGGTGGCGCAGCTCAACACCGCCGGTATGGAGCGTCTGAAACAGCCGTTGCTGGCAGCCCTGCAACAGGTGCTGAAACCCAAGGCCGTGCTCTGGCGCAACGACAGCCCCCTGCGCGAGCAGGAAGGCCTGCCGCTGGCGGTGGAAGTGGCGGCGGGCGAGTGGCCCGATCAATTGACGCTGGAAGAAAACGGTGTGCAGTTCCAGGTGGACAGCCGCGAAGGCCAGAAGACAGGCTGGTTCTACGATCACCGGGAAAACCGCCGCGAACTGATGCGCTGGGTGAAAGGCCGCAAGGTACTGGACGTGTTCTCCTACGTCGGCGGCTGGGGCCTGCAGTGCATGGCTGCCGGCGCCAGCGAGCTGTTCGCGGTGGATGCGTCGGAATCCGCGCTGGACCA
>JBMOPR010000509.1:0-1703 GCA_049323075.1 Pseudomonadota bacterium | reverse complement strand
TACGCGCTGTGGCAAAAACTGAAAGAAGAACACGCCAGCGCACCCTACGCGCTGATGATCCTGGGCGGCGACCAGCTGTATGCCGATGAAATGTGGAGCACGGTGCCCACACTGAAGGAATGGAGCAAGCTGCCGCGCAAGGACAAGGTCAAACGTCAGGTGAGCAAGCCGATGCTGCAGCAGATCGACCGCTTCTATGACAGCCTGTACCAGCAGCGCTGGAATGACCCGGTGATGTCGGAAATGCTGGCGTCCATTCCCAATATCATGATGTGGGACGACCACGACATTTTCGACGGCTGGGGCAGTTACCCGGAGGATCTGCAGAACTGCCCGGTGTTCCAGGCGATCTATGCCAGCGCCCGCCAGTATTTCGAATGGCTGCAGATGCGCAGCCGCCGCAACACCAGTCTGCTCAACCGCGATGCCGCACATTTCGCCTTCGCCCTGCAGTTTCGCGGCTACCACATCCTGGCGCTGGACAACCGCGCCGAGCGCACGCTGCAACAGGTGATGAGCCGGCAGCAGTGGGACGACGTGCTGCGGCATCTGGACAGCAAGGTAACCCATGGCGACCTGCTGCTGTTGTCGGCGGTGCCGGTGGTGTACCGCGATTTTTCCTTCACCGAAACCGCACTGGATGCAACGCCCTGGGACGAGGAGCTCACCGACGACCTGAAGGATCACTGGCGCGCGAAAGAACACCAGGGCGAGCGGGCGCGGCTGATCATGCGGTTGCTGGACAACGTGGGCAAACGCCAGCAACAGGGCAACGCCCGCACGGTGATTCTGTCGGGCGACGTGCACATCGGCTGCCTGGGCGTGATCAACGACCGCCGCGATGCCCAGCGCGCACGCAAGATTCACCAGGTGGTATCGTCTGGCATCGTGCATCCGGCGCCCAGCCGCATCGCCTGGTACGGCATCATGGCAGTGACCAACGACAAGACCGAACACCTGAACGAGGACAAGAGCATCGAGATCGCCATGCTCAAACCCTACAGCTCGGATCAGTACCTGCGCACGCGCAATTATGTGAGCCTGCAGGAAGGCAGCGACAGGAAGCTGTGGCTGAACTGGATCTGCGAGTCGAAGGACAAGCCGGTCTATCCGCTGGATTGAGTTGTTCCGAATTAATCGGCGCAGAATAGAAATGCAGGTCAATAAAAAGGGTCGCTCACATCGCGACCCTTTTTATTGTCTGTCAATGCCGCAGCCAATCCTCAGGGCTGCGCGTTCTCGAACACGAAATCCAGCAGGTTGTCCGCCACTTCGTTCTTGTGCAGCGACGGCGTATTCACGCTGGCAAACATCGGGTCCAGGTGCGACTGGCCCGGCAGCAGCACCAGTCTGAACGGACGCCCGGGAATCTCCGGCCCCTGCATGTCCAGCGCGAGGCCATCGCCGCCCGCGAAAATGATCGTGGGCACTTCCAGCACCGCGCCTGGATGAATCGCCTTGATGCCATACGCCGGGCCGTAACTTTTGCCGGCGGCCAGAATGTCCACCAGAATCCGCAGCGGGAAATACCACTCAGTGAGATTGGATTCACCCACATGCAGTGCGCGGGTGAAATCCTCCATCCGCACCATCTCGTCGGTCAGATCCGTGTATTTGAATGTGCCGGTCACATCGGTGTAATCCGGATCGGAAGGATCGCCAATCTGGTCCGAATTGGCCCAGCGATAGAGCGGACCTTCCCC
>JBMOPR010000508.1:563-1705 GCA_049323075.1 Pseudomonadota bacterium | reverse complement strand
ACACTGTGACATGGGCAGTTTTGAACTCTGCACCCCGCAGGGCCGGCTGGTAGTGGACAGTGGCGTCAGTCAGTACGCGCAGGGAGAGTTGCGACGCTATTCGCGTTCGTCGCTGGCTCATAATGTTGTCATGGTCAACGGTGACAATCAGCACGAACTCTGGGGCGAATTCAGAGTGGGGGCTCGCGCTACCATTGAATTGTTGAAACTGTCGGCAGAGCCGACGAGTTGCGGGGATGACGCTGATGTCATTCTGCGGATCAGCTCCCATCCCGCATGTGGCACGCCGTGGCGCCAGACGCGGGCCTACCATCTTGGGGAGAATCAGATCGACATCGTGGATATCGTCCAGTCCGGCGACAACGCCAGTATTGAATCCAATTTTCATCTGCATCCGGATGTTGACATCCGGGCGGTGGGTGACGGCTTCAATTTGCGGCTTGCAGGGGAATCGGCTGCCAGGGTAGTGGTTTCGGATCCTGCCAACACCACGATTGAGCACTCCTATTACTGTCCCGATTTTGGCGTCGTCATGAATGGCCAGCGTATTTGTCTGCAGAAGCGCGGTTCCGCTACGAACAGAATGGCGGTCAGAATCGAACTGGACCCGGCCAAGCAGTGGTGCTGAGCATGAAAATTCTATTTCTCTCTCATTACTTTCCACCAGAAGTGAATGCGCCGGCCACCCGCACCTTCGAGCATTGCGTGCGCTGGGTACGGCAGGGACATGAAGTGACGGTTGTTACCTGCAATCCCAATCATCCCCGCGGTGTCCTGTATCCAGGTTATCGAAACCGCTTGTGGAGCGTAGAGGATCACAACGGCATCCGGGTGATTCGCCTGCTGACCCTGCTGTCAGCCAATAAGGGATTTGGCCTGCGGACATTGAACTACATTGCGTTCATGCTGATGTGCGTGTTGCTTTGCTGGCGCTTCAGTCGTCCAGACGTTGTGATTTCCACCTCGCCCCAGTTTTTCAACGGGCTGGCAGGCTACTGTGTGGCGCGGTTGCGGCGCGCGCGCTGGGTGCTGGAAATACGCGATCTATGGCCGGAGTCCATAGTCGCCGTCGGTGCGATGAAGGAAGGCCTGGTAACCGCTTTGCTGTACCGGCTGGAGCTGTTCTGTTATCGAGCCTGTGA
>JBMOPR010000508.1:0-553 GCA_049323075.1 Pseudomonadota bacterium | reverse complement strand
ATTGTACCGGTGACGGATTCCTTCAGGGATTACATGGTGGCGAAAGGCATAAACGGTGAGAAAATCCGGGTCATCAAGAACGGTGTCGATCTCGATCTGTTTTCCGCGTCGGCCACGGAAAATGACATTGACGTGGATGCATTGCTTGCACAGCATGGTCTGAATGGAAAATTCATTGCGGCGTATGTCGGCACCCATGGCATGGCGCACCATCTCGATACCGTGCTGCTGGCGGCGCAGAAAATACGCCATCGCACCGACATCGCCTTTCTTCTCGTGGGCGATGGTGCCGAGCGTGATCGTCTGCTGCAAATGGCCGGTGACATGCAGCTGCCCAATCTGGTCATGCTGGACCAGATGCCCAAACGCAAGATGCCGGCTCTCTGGTCTCGGGTGCAGGTATCCCTGATCCTGCTCAAGAAAAGCGATACGTTCAAGTCCGTCATTCCTTCCAAACTGTTTGAAAGCTTTGCCATGAATAAGCCCATAATTCTCGGCGTGGAGGGGGAGAGCGCACGCATCGTGGAAGAATCCCGGGCAGGTTTGTGTATTG
>JBMOPR010000507.1:0-1706 GCA_049323075.1 Pseudomonadota bacterium | reverse complement strand
AGCGTGCAGCTCTAGTTCCGACACCTTTTCCGAAATTCCCAGGAAGGTGTGCATGGTACGCTCGGCGTCCGGGGTGATCATGACGATGCAGCGGCCGCTGGTGCCGGCATCACGCTCGCGGTGCAGGTTGGTGTCGACGCCGGCCCGCACCAGATCCTGTACGTAGAAATCGCCGGCCGGATCGTTGGCCACCTTGCAGGAATAGAAGCTGTTGCCGCCGAAATGGCTCACCGCGATGATGGTGTTGGCCGCTGAACCGCCGCTGGCCATCTTGCCGGTGTGGCCGGCCAGGGCTTCGTACAGGCGCTGCTGCTGGGCTTCGTCCACCAGGGTCATCACGCCCTTGTCGATATTCAGGCTGGCCAGGAAGGCGTCATCGATGGCGAATTCCATATCCACCAGGGCATTGCCGATGGCGTACACGTCGTATTTCTTCATGTTGTTTGCGGACCTGTTAACTGGGGAAATCGGGATTGTGCGCGTATACTACCCGCCTTTTTGGAAAAGGTCAGGTTTCAAAAAATCAGGTTTGCATTGACCAAATGGGGGTTTAAACCTGTGTCGCAGCCAAACAAGCGCGCACCCGTCCGGCGCCGCGGACCGAAGAAGAAGGCCGCAGCAAAGCCGAAAGCCGCCGGCGCAAAAAAGTCGGTCCGCAAGGCCTCTGCCAAGGGCAAGGGGCGGGGCAGGTCGTTCCTGCGCCGCTGGGGCGGCCTGCTGTTAAAGCTGGGACTGATCGGTCTGGTGCTGGGCGCGGTGGGTGTGGCTTATCTGGATGCCAAGATTACCCAGCATTTCGAGGGCAAGCGCTGGGCGATTCCGGCGAAGGTCTTTGCACGTCCGCTGGAAATCTATGACGGCCTGAAACTGCCCGAGGCGCAACTGAGCTGGGAGCTGAGCCTGCTCAACTACCGCTTGGTCAGCGCAAAACAGCCGGAGACCGGCGCCTACACCCGCAATGGCGCGGTATTCCAGATCGGCACCCGGGGCTTCGATACCTGGGAGGGCGCGGAAAAGCCCCATCAGGTGCGCTTCGTGCTGGATCACGGACGGGTGGAAAGCCTGACCAGTGACGGCAAGACCGGCGCCATCGTGCGGCTGGAACCGGCGCTGGTGGGCGGCATTTATCCCGCCCATAACGAAGACCGGGTGCTGGTGAAGCTGGACCAGGTGCCCAAACTGGTGACCGACGCCCTGATCGCAGTGGAGGACCGGGATTTTTACACCCATTTCGGCCTGTCGCCCCGGGGCATTGGCCGCGCCCTGTTCACCAACGTCACGTCCGGCTCGGTGCGGCAGGGGGGGAGTACCCTCACCCAGCAGCTGGTGAAGAATTTCTATCTCAGCAGCGAACGCTCACTGGTGCGCAAGGGCACCGAGGCCGTCATGGCCGTGCTGCTGGACGCCCATTATTCCAAGGACGAAATTCTCGAAGCCTATCTGAACGAAGTCTATCTGGGACAGGCGGGCAAGCGCGGCATTTACGGCTTCGGCAGTGCCAGCCTGTTCTACTTCGGCCAGCCCCTGCGGGAATTGAAGCCCGAGCAGGTGGCGCTGCTGATCGGCCTGGTGAAAGGCCCCAGCTGGTACGATCCCCGCCGTCATCCGGAGCGTTCCCTTGATCGCCGCAATCAGGTGCTCAAGACCATGCAGGAGCAGGGCGTGCTCAACGACGCCGAATATGATTTCGCCGTGAAAAAGCCCTT
>JBMOPR010000506.1:0-1711 GCA_049323075.1 Pseudomonadota bacterium | reverse complement strand
TGTTGTACGTGCGCAATATTCGCCGCTATTACGATGCGCTGGTGTGGGCCACCGAGCGCGATAACCAGCGCTATGTGCCAACACCGGCCAACATGGTGGCGTACCGCGATACCCTGGTGCACTGATCAGGATACGCAATAACGCGCGTCACTCGTCCCCGTCTGAATTTCCCGCCTGCAGGCGCGCCTTCAACGCTTTTTGCTGGTCGCGGCGGGTTCTGAAAAACGCGCTGATCGCCTCACTGCATTCCCCCGCCAGACAATCTCCCTGAAACTGCACTGCATGATTCAGCTGCGGCTGTTCGAAGAATCGCTGCGTACTCACCACCGCCCCCGCTTTTGGCTCCACTGCGCCGAACACCACCCGCGCAATGCGCGCGTGCACGATGGCACCCGCACACATGGCACAGGGTTCAATCGTCACGTACAGGGTGGCGCCGGGCAGACGATAATTTTTTTCGCGGGAACAGGCTGCGCGCAGGGCCACAATTTCAGCATGCGCGGTGGGATCGCAGCCGGAAATGGGCTGATTGAAGCCTTCACCGAGCACAACGCCGTCACGCACGATCACCGCACCGACGGGTACTTCATGAAGATCCGCAGCGTTCCGGGCCAACTGCAGGGCGCGGCGCATCCAGTGTTCGTCAGCGGCGGAAGTATGGGCAGGAGAATCGGTCATGGACTTTTCCAAAACAGTATCGCTTTGCACAGTGTACCGCCTGATCCGCAACAGCGCGCGAAAAAATGGCCGCGCACTGAAAAGAGTGGCCGCATAAAACCGGCGCTCGCGGCACTGCCGTACCAGGCTGCAATAAAGCAACGCCGCTTAACGAAATCGAACATAGGCAAAAAAATCCCGTCGTTATACTGCGGCACAAACAGAATCAAACTGCACCGGATTCTGCAGCGATTCAATAAATTGAATGGATTCTTTCGCCGGGGAAAACAGAATGTTTGCAACGATCACGATGAAAACCGGACGGCGCTGCTGGCCGGTATTGCTGCTGGCGATCTGGCCGGTCATCTGGCTGGCCGGCTGCGGTGGAACCACGGTGGTGGAAATGAAAATGAATCTGGCCCGCGACGGCCGCTCCACCGACAGCCCCACCCTGAAAACCCTCACCGCCGGCAATTTTTACCACAATGGCTTTCCCACCGATCTGCGCCGGCAGGCGGATGGTCGCATCAACCTCAACGACTTTCCACGCCGCTCGCACGCACTGACGAATACCTATGTCACCCGCATCCACGACTCGCTGGATCTGCAGGGCTATCACACCATCATGCCGGTCTATCTGCCGTTCACCGGCAATGTCGATCTGCGCCGGCTACCCGGTTCGGATCTGGATTACACCCGCGCGAACGCGGTTATCCAGCTGGTGGATGTCGATGCGGATTCGCCGGAATACGGTCGCCGCTTTCCTCTGCAGGTCAGCATGACCAGCGCAATCGATTCCTATCGTCCCGATCACCTGCTGCAACTGCTGCCGACGCTGGGCGTCAATCTGCGCCCCAACACCACCTACGCCGCCTTTGTGACTGACCGCGTGCCGATGCCGGCGGGCAGTGTGCTGCGGCAACACCCACAACTGGCGGCCGCGTTGTCCGGCAACGCAAGCGGTCTGCCAGAGGCAACGCTGGCCACTTACGCCCCGCTGCGGGATTACCTGGCGCGACAGGCCGTTGCGCCCGCGTCCATCATGGCCGCAACG
>JBMOPR010000505.1:0-15311 GCA_049323075.1 Pseudomonadota bacterium | reverse complement strand
CAAAGCGTCTGAAAATTGACTCGATACCGGATTTATCGCTACCGTAAATCCGGCACCCTGTTGAACAGCCCCCGCAACCCGTTGTAACAGCGAAACTTTCCCGCATCGGTGAAATTTCGCGCAAAAATGGCACGCTCCTCGCATCGCCCTGTAGGCAACGGATCATCTGATCCATTTTGAAAGCACGAGAGGAAATACCCATGGGCGCAAAAGTCAGCGCGCGCATTGTCGACCTGGACACCACCAGCCTGGCCATTGATCCCCAGGACCTGTACCGCGAGCCACAGTCCCTGGCCAATCTGGAGGCGCTGGCCATCGCCCGCCTGAACGCCGTGCTGCAGACCAGCATCGAACTGCCGGAAATCCTGCGCCTGTTCTTCCGCGAACTGCAACGCGTCGCCAGCCTGGATGGTCTCAGCTACCAGCACAGCGCCCACAATGTTGAACACAACCAGGGCAGCGTGGCGGGACATACCTCCCACTACCGCCTGCAAACCCGCACCGACTACCTGGGTGAACTGTCCCTGCACCGCATGAAACAACCCTTCAGCGAGGACGAACTGCGCCGCTTCGACCGTCTGGTGGCTGCACTGGCCTGCCCACTGCGCAATGGCCTGCGCTACCTGGAAGCGGTGCGCGCATCCTTGACCGATGGCCTCACCGGCGCCGGCAACCGCATCAGCCTGGACAGCGTGCTGAGCCGCGAAGTGGAACAGGCCAACCGCTACCACCAACCCCTGTCGATCCTGGTGCTGGACCTGGACCACTTCAAGAAAATCAATGACAGCTACGGTCATGTCACCGGCGACTACGTATTGAAAATGGTGGCGAAAACCATCCAGGCCAGCAGCCGCTGTGCCGACATGACGTTCCGCTTCGGCGGCGAGGAATTCGTGGTGCTGCTGAGCCAGACGGACGTGGCGGGCGCCAAGATCACGGCAGAGCGCATCCGCAGCAATATCGCGCACCTGGCGCTGCATTTTGCCAACCGGCAGATTCCAGTGTCGGTTAGCGTCGGCCTGGCCAGCCTGGGTCACAACGAAAACAAGGACAGCCTGCTGGATCGGGCCGACCGCGCCCTGTACCAGGCCAAGCTGCATGGCCGCAACCAGGTGGCGCTGGCCGAGCCGCTGCTGGCCTGCGCCAATCCATAAGCCGATTTCTCCACGCCATAAACGCAAAAAGGCCGGATTGCTCCGGCCTTTTTCAATTCCACCCGATCCAAACGTCTGGCGCTCAATAACGACGGCGACGCAGGAATCCTCCCCGCTTCACTTCCTTGTCCACTGCCCGTTCGGACCGCACCTTGGCACGGCCATACAGGCCAGTACGCTTGCGCAGCTCTGCGCCACAGGATTCCGCCAGCTGGTCGATGACGGCCTTGTCCAGTTCGATGAAGCGGCCCGACTTCAGATTGCGCGGCAACTGGATATTGCCGTAACGCACCCGGATCAGCCGGCTCACCTGCACGCCCTGGGCTTCCCACATGCGGCGCACTTCGCGCTTGCGACCTTCCCGCAGAATGACGTGGTACCAGTGATTGCTGCCTTCGCCGCCAGCGTCGACGATCTCGTCGAAATGGGCCTCGCCGTCCATCAGCATGACACCGGTTTTCAGGGTTTCGAGGGTTTCTTCGGTCACCTGTCCGTGCACGCGCACGGCGTATTCGCGCTCGATATTGGAAGACGGATGCATCAGGCGGTTGGCCAGATCCCCGTCAGTGGTGAACAGGATCAGGCCCTGACTGTTGATGTCGAGGCGGCCGATGGCCACCCAGCGCTGGTCCTGCAGTTTGGGCAGCGCGTCAAATACCGTGGGACGGCCCTGGGGATCGGTGCGGGTGCACACCTCGCCCTCGGGTTTGTAATAGAGGATCACCCGGCGGATGCTTTCCTCTTCCGCAGTAAAACTGACGATGCGGCCGTCGACCCGGAGTTCGTCGCCCTCCTCGACCCGATCGCCCAATTGCGCAATCTTGCCGTTGACGGAAACCCGTCCTGCCTCGATCCAGTCTTCCATCGCCCGGCGCGATCCCAGTCCGACACGCGCCAACACCTTCTGAATTTTTTCGCTCATTGCCCTTGAAACCTAAGCCAATCAATTAAATATCTGCGAATCAGCATTACATCAGCGTCCAATGAGTGCGGCAGAAACGCGCCCATTGTCTATGACTCTATAAGCCATGTCTGTTGCAAAACGTTAGCGATTTGGTAGACCCCGTTACGCCCCGGATTCTTCCTGCACGCTCACGCGGTGCAGATGTTCGTCCTGGACCCCGACCTCAGCGTCGGTGTCCATGCTTGCGGTGTCTTCAGCCGGCGCCATCACGGCGGGCTCCAAATCTGCCGGCGTTTCCACAACGGCGGCATCGGCAATCGCTTCATCAGCGATGCCTTCATCGCCCTCCGGCTCATCGGGTGGCAGCAGATCCTGCCCCCCCATGTCCAGCTCGGCGCTGATCTTGTCCAGATCCCGGATTTCCGCCAGCGAAGGCAGCTCGTCCAGGTTCTTCAGATTGAAATAGTCGAGGAAGGTGCGGGTAGTACCGTACATCGCAGGACGGCCCGGCACATCGCGGTGACCGACGACACGAATCCACTCGCGCTCCAGCAGGGTTTTAGTGATGTGGGTACTGACGCTGACACCACGGATTTCCTCGATCTCACCCCGGGTGATCGGCTGACGATAGGCCACCAGTGCCAGGGTCTCCAGCAGGGCGCGGGAATAGCGCGCAGGTTTTTCCTCCCACAGCCGGCTCACCCATTCACCCACATCTTCCTTCACCTGGAAGCGGTAGCCGCTGGCCACTTCCTTCAAGGTCACGGCGCGGTCAGCGTAATCCTGCTGCAGCTCCTGCAGGGCTTCCACAAACAGCTCGGTGGCAGGCCGTTCTTCGTCATAGAACAGCGCAGTCAGCTTCTCCAGATTGAGTGGCTGGTTGGCGGCGAACAGGGCGCCTTCGAGAATGCGTTTGAGTTTGTCTTTATCGAGTGACATCGTCTGATTCTTCAGTCTCGGCGGTTGCTGTGTCGTCTGGAATGGCGTCTGACCTGTTGTCAGCGGTTACGGCATCAGGCCCTGCACGCTCGTGTTCGGATGCGCCGGATTCCGCCGTGGATTCCACGTACCGCAGCACCGCGGGATCGAACGGCCCGCCGGCATCTTCCAGCAGGGTTTCGGCGGACAGCTCGATGCCCTCATGATCAACGCTGAACGCATCGGGGGCCGGGGTGCGGATCTCGTAGGCATCATCGACGTCGGTATCCGTCTCTGCATCGGCGTAGTCCGTGTCGTCACCCCCTTCATGGGCTGCGGCACGGGCGCGTACATGGATGGGCCCGAAGGCTTCGCTCTGCACCAGTTCGATCAGGGATTCCTTCACCAGTTCCAGGATGGCGAGGAACGTGACCACCACCCCCAGCCGGCCTTCTTCGTAGGTGAACAGGCTGACAAACGGCACGAAGCGGTCGTTGGCCAGACGCTCCAGCACCTGCGTCATGCGCTCGCGGGTGGAGAGTTTTTCCCGCGTAACCTGGTGGCTTTCGAACATGTCGGCGCGGTGCAGCACTTCCTGCAGTGCCAGCAGCACTTCACGCAGATCCACATCCGGATGGGTCCTGGGCCGTTCGTATTGCGGCGGCTCGGCGGCAACCAGATGGATTTCCCGCCCCACACGGGGCATCACTTCAATGTCTTCGGCGGCCTTCTTGTAGCGCTCGTATTCCTGCAGGCGACGGATCAGTTCGGCGCGCGGGTCGAGTTCTTCCTCTTCCTCGCCGGGCTGGCGCGGCAGCAGCATGCGGGATTTGATTTCCCCCAGCAGCGCAGCCATCACCAGATACTCTGCTGCCAGTTCCAGGTTCAGGTTCTTCATCAGCTCGACGTATTCCATGTACTGCACGGTGATCTGCGCGACTGGTATGTCGAGGATGTCGAGGTTCTGCCGCTTGATCAGGTACAGGAGCAGGTCGAGCGGCCCTTCAAAGGCTTCAAGGATGACTTCAAGGGCGTCCGGTGGAATGTACAGATCCTGCGGCAGCTTGGTGAACGCCTGACCGTACACCAGCGCGAACGGCATTTCTTCCTGCACCGGATTGTCCGGCGGCGCCACGGCGGCCGTTGCCCCATTCTGATGGGAAGCATCCTGCTGGCCAGCGTCTGCCGCGGGGGCTTCTGTCACCGGCGCATCTTCCAGCAGGCTATCCTGGTCCGTCATCGTCATGATCAGAAGTATCCCAGGCCCATGGCCTCACGCACTTCTTCCAGGGTGGAACGGGCCGCGTCGCGGGCTTTTTCACAGCCTTCCGCGACGATGGTTTTCACCAGATCGGGATTGCTGGAATAGTCCTGGGCACGGATGCGGATGGGTTTGAGTTCGTCCTGCACCGCTTCGATCAGCGGCTTTTTGCAGTCGAGACAGCCGATGCCGGCGCTGCGACAGCCTTCCTGCACCCACTGCTTGCGGGCATCGTCGGAGTAGACCAGGTGCCATTGCCAGACCGGGCATTTTTCCGGATCGCCGGCGTCGGTACGGCGCACCCGCGCGGGGTCGGTGGGCATGGTGCGTATCTTGGCGGCGATCTGGTCTTCGTTGTCCCGCAGGGTGATGGCGTTGTTGTAGGACTTGGACATCTTGCGCCCGTCCAGACCCGGCATTTTCGATGCGGGTGTCAATAGCGCCTGGGGTTCCGGCAGGATCACCTTGCCGCCGCCTTCGATGTAACCATGCAGGCGTTCCTTGTCGGACAGCGTGATGTTCTGCTGGTCGCGCACCAGGGCGTGGGCGGTTTCCAGCGCTTCGTCGTCGCCCTGCTCCTGGTATTTGGTCAGCAGGTTGCGGTACAGCTTGGCGTTCTTTTTCCCCATTTTCTGGATTGCCTGCTCCACCAGCTGTTCGAAGCCGGGCTCGCGGCCGTACAGGAAGTTGAAGCGGCGCGCCAGCTCGCGGGTCAATTCGATGTGCGACACCTGGTCGGCGCCCACCGGCACCTGGCCGGCACGGTAAATCAGGATGTCGGCGCTTTGCAGCAGGGGGTATCCCAGGAAGCCGTAGGTGGCCAGATCCTTTTCCTTGAGCTGTTCGATCTGGTCCTTGTAAGTGGGCACCCGTTCCAGCCAGCCCAGGGGCGTCATCATCGACAGCAGCAGATGCAGTTCGGCGTGCTCGGGCACCCGGCTCTGCACGAACAGGGTCACGGAGCCGGGATTCAGACCCGCCGCCAGCCAGTCGATCACCATTTCCCAGACCGACTCCTCGATCAGGCGCGGATCTTCGTAGTGGGTGGTGAGGGCGTGCCAGTCGGCCACGAAGAAGAAGCACTCGTACTCGTGCTGCAGTTTGACCCAGTTCTTCAGTACACCGTGATAATGACCCAGATGGAGGCTGCCCGTGGGGCGCATGCCCGACAGAACACGCTGCTCCGACACTACTGAACTCAAGGTAAGCTCCTGATTTGGCAAAAAATAGGTTCAATCACTGGCGAGGTCCCCTGGCCTCACGGCCATGGCGGGGTGTGATGGCCCCAGTGCGAGAACGTCGATTATAGCGGCATTGGGGGGGAAGTCTAAAGCTGGTGTTCAGGGTATCCAGTCCACCCGGTGATCGCGCAGATAATCGTCCACCGCGGCCCCCACCGTGGGATGGAAAATACCCTCACCCAGCTGCTCCATCAGCTCGAAACGCACCAGTTTGTCTTTCACCGGGTCTTTCATTTCCGCAAAATGCAGCTCGATGCCACTCTGGTGCAGGATGCCCGCCAGTTCCCGCAACATGTCAGCAGAGGTGACATCCACGCTGGTCACGGGCTCGGCGGCCACCACCACCCGCCGGATGCGGTCGGGCGCCTCGCCGATGCACTGCAGCACCCGCTGCTGGAACAGCTCGGCATTGGCGAAGAACAGCGGCGCATCCCAGCGGAACAGCAGCAGGCCCGGCACCCGGCGAGCATGGGGATACCGCATCACGTCATGGTAACCACGCACGCCATCCACCCGGCCCAGCACCGCAAAGTGCGGACGCCAGCCATCCCACAGGAATTCGATCACCGCCAGCACTACCGCAATGCAGATACCGGGCACCGCGCCGAAAATCGCCACGCCAGCGAAACAGGTCATGGACAGCCAGAATTCCCATTGCTGGATGCGGAAGATGCGACGCAGATCGGTAAACTCGAACAGGCCCAGCGCCGCGGCAATCACCACGGCGGCCAGCGCGCTGTTGGGCAGGTATTCCATCAGATTGGGCGCCAATAGCAGCAGGGCTGCCATCCCCAATGCGCCGATGATGCCAGTGACCTGGGTTTTGGAACCCGCGGCTTCCGCCACTGGCGTGCGGGAAGAACTGCTGCTGATGGGAAAACCCTGGAAAAAGCCCGTCGCCAGGTTGGCAATGCCCAGCCCGACCATTTCCTGATTCGGGTCCACATACACGCGGGCGCGGGCGGCATAGGTGCGCGACAGCACGCTGGTATCGGCAAAGGCCACCAATGCAGCGGCACAGCCACCCAGCACCACCGTGGCCAGATCCACACCGCTGAGCCAGGGCAGCGCGAACGACGGCAGACCCTGCGGCAGCTGACCCAGTACCTTGACCCCCTGCCCATCCAGATCCAGAAACTGCACCGCCAGGGTCGCCAATACCACGGCGAAGAGTATCACTGGCACTTTCTCGAAGCGTTTGAACAACAGAATGATTGCGAGGGTGCCACCACCCACCGCAAAGGTATAAACGTTGAACTGGCCGGTGAAAACCAGCAGACACAGTTGGCCGATATCCCGCAAAGGTCCTGCACTCTCGATCGAGACGCCAAACAGTTTCGGCATCTGGCTGATCAGTACCGTGAAGGCTATCCCGTTCATGTAACCGTAACGGATAGGCTTGGACAGCAACTCCGTGATAAATCCCAGCCTCAGCAGTCCCGCCACAATGCAGACCAGCCCGGCCACAACCGCCATCATGCTGGCCAGGGTCAACGCCTTCATGGGATCACCGCCGGACAGCGGCAACACCACCGAAAGTATCAGCGCGGCAAGCGCCGAATCCGGCCCCAGCACCAGAATGCGGCTGGGGCCAAACAGCGCATAGGCCAGCAGCGGCACGATGGTGGCGTAAAGACCGTAAATGCCCGGCACACCGGATGCCTCGGCATACGCAATTCCCACGGGCACCAGCATCGACACCAGCACCAGCCCCGCAAACAGATCCTGTCGGAACCACGCGCGCCGGTAATGCCGCAGCATCACCAGACCCGGCACCCAGCGCTGCCATCCGGTCTGGACTTTGGGCAAGGGCAGGTCGGGATTGGGAATGGTGTCGAGAGTGCGTTTATGCTGTTCCGATTCCAAGACTCGTTTCCCTGTTATCAATTACCCGGCCCGGCCGAAATGAAGAAAAATCCATTGCACGACAGGGCCGCACACGCTCAGCGTGGGGACGCAGACCGCGGGTCCAGCTGCTGGATCTGGCTGATGATCTCCGCCAGGCGAATTCCCAGCGCTGTCAGCCGGTATTCCGTGCGCGGCGGCACTTCGGGATAAACCTGTTTTTCCAGCAGACCGTAAGCGCTGAGTTTGCGCAACCGCTCGCTGAGCACCTTGGTGGAGATGCCCTCGATGTGCCGCTCCAGCGCACCGGGCCGGCAAACGCCCTGCCCCACTGCCAGCAACACCGACACCGACCACTTGCATCCGATCACATCTTCCAGCCGTGTGTATTCCGACCGACTTCTCTGCATTTTTATTTATTCCTTCCATTTCGCCAATTTACACCAAAAGGTGCCTACCCCACCGAAATGTGCCGACTGTTGGCAGCGGCACCCGATCCGTAAAGTACACCTGTGCCTGCAGCACCGGCACAAGAATCTAGCCGACCGACAACCTAGCAAAAAGGAAGAGTGTATGAAATCGAAAGCTGTCTTTTATCACGCTGGCTGCCCCGTGTGCGTTGACGCAGAACAGAAACTGGCTCACGCGTTGAACCCGGGCCAGTACCAGGTTGAAATCGTGCACCTGGGCGAAAGCAAATCGCGCCTGCCGGAAGCGGTCAGACTGGGTGTGAAATCCGTGCCGGCACTGGCCATCGACGGCGACGTGTTTCACATCAATTTCGGTGCTCCGATCGAAGCCCTGCAATAACGGAAAGATAACTCCCGGCAGGAGGGGACAGCCGCCCTTCCTGCCTCGGATTCAGGATTTGGAAATGTGCTGGTTCGACTTCGCGCAGAAATAATCGAAGGTTTCGGGCGTGCGGTTCTTCTTCAGGCTACCGACACAATCGGCATAGGTATCGAACTCCGTCATTTTCAGGCCATCATTGCGGATATCCACCAGATAGACGTAATCATAAGGATCCCTCGGCTGCCAGACCGCAACCGGATTGGCCGTGCTGCGGCAGAAATAATCCACCGTCAGCGACACTCCCTGCACCTTGTGCACCAGGTGTGCGAAGTACTGCCATTGCCCGTTGCGTCCGTACATGACTTCCCTTTCGCAGATCGCAATCGTATTCACGGCAGGATCCTGGAAAAACACCACCGATACATAGGTGCTGTCCTTCACTTTCAGCTTGCCGAGCATGTACACCTTGTCCTCTGCCAGTGCGACACTGCTGGCCAGCAGTCCCAGCAACATGATCATTGCTCTCATTGCATCACCCCTGTTGATAGAAAGTTGGACGGACAAGGCTGTCATGCTCCGGCTCCTTCAACCACCGGCACTCACAGGAACGGCTTGCTGTCGCCCTTGCCCTGCCGCACCAGAACTGGCGCCGAATCCACCATGTCCACCACGGTGGTGGTTTCCATTTCGCCCCAGCCGCCGTCGATGACCAGATCCACCTGCTTGCCCACCCGCTCGGCAATTTCTTCCGGATCGGTCATCGGGTATTCGTCGCCGGGCAGCAGCAGCGTGGTGCTCATGATGGGCTCACCGGTTTCCTCCAGCAGCGACTGCACGATGGCGTTGTCCGGCACCCGCAAACCGATGGTCTTGCGCTTGGGATGCATCAGACGCCGCGGCACATCACTGGTGGCTGACAGGATGAAGGTGTACGGACCGGGCGTATTCGCTTTCAGCAGACGGAAGGCCCAGTTGTCGACGCGGGCATAATTCGCCAGCTGCGACAGGTCGCGGCACAGGATGGTGAAATTGTGCTTTTCGTTCAGCTGGCGCAGCTGGATGATCCGCTCCAGGCCACGCTTGTTTTCCAGCGCGCAACCCACGGCGTAGGCAGCGTCGGTGGGATAGACGATGATTTCCCCCGCCCGCAGGCGATCGGCGGCCTGCTTGATCAGGCGTTTCTGCGGCGTTTCGGGATGTATGCGAAAAATCTGTGTCATAAGCTGCGGTTAACTATTCGGTTCCAGAATGCCCAGTAAAGACCACACCGGCTGACAGCGCGAGGGCAGCGGCGGCATTTTGCCCGGCTGCACCCAGCGCATGGAGGGTCCGTGATAATCGCTGCCCTTGGAGGCATGCAGCCCGTAGCGACTGCAGAAATCCGCCAGCTGCTGCACGCTGGTGGCTTCCTGGTTGGCAACTGCCACTTCCACGGCATTGCCCCCCGCGTCGCGGAAATGCCGCAGCAGCAGATCGAGTTTCGTGCGCGTTAATTTGTAGCGATGGGGATGGGCCAGCACCGCCACGCCGCCGGCCTCCCTGATCCAGCCGATGGCCTCTTCCAGACCCGGCCAGTCCATTTTCACGTAAGCCGGCTTGCCCAGCGCCAGATACTTGCCGAAGGCGTCCTTTTCGTCCTTGCAGATTCCCGCCGCCACCAGCGCCCGGGCGAAATGGGGACGGGCCGGAATGCCTTGCGGCGCGCCGGCACTGGCCATTTCGAGCAGGTCAGGGATGCCCTCTTTCACGAGACGGGTATTGATCACCTGCGCCCGCGCCGCCCGTCGCGCCATCTGGGCGCCCAGATGTTCGGTCAGTGCCGGATGATCAGGATCGATACCCAGCCCCACCACATGCACATCCAGGGCCTCGCGCCGGCAGGAAATCTCCACCCCGTTCACCAGTTGCAGACCCAGCGCCGCGCAGGCGGCACGGGCCGGCGCCAGTCCGGCCACCGAGTCGTGATCGGTCAGCGCCATCACCTTCACCCCGGCCGCCGCCACCGCTGTTACCAGATCAGCCGGAATCAGCTCGCCATCGGAAGCCGTGCTGTGCAGGTGCAGGTCGATCCAGCTGGGGAGATTCTGATTCAAAAGGGGAATTCCGGAGGCAGAGATGCGCTAGTGATAAGGAAAGTCAAATATCTTATCATTGGGCCGACACTTTCAGGGCGCATTGATTGCAGATGAAACAGTTTTTCGATTTTTTTCCGGTAGTGGTCTTTGTGGCAGCGTACTTTCTGACCAAGGACATGATCCTCGCCACCAAGGTTCTGATCGCCGCCAGCGCCCTTCAAATCGCCGGCTACTGGCTGCTCAAACGTACGGCCGAGAAGATGCACCTCGCCACCTTTGCCATTCTGGTGGTACTGGGCGGCCTGACCATCGCCCTGCAGGACCAGGCCTTCATCATGTGGAAGCCCACCATTGTCAACTGGCTGTTTGCCATTGTCTTCCTGGGCAGCCAGTTCATCGGGCGCCGTAATCTGGTCCGTACGCTGGTGGAAGCCTTTCTGAAACAGATGCCCCATCACAAGCTGGAGCTGCCGGAAGAAAAGTGGTTACCCCTGAATCTCAGCTTCGTGGTGTTTTTCGTGCTGCTGGGCGGGACCAACCTGCTGGTGGTGTACAACTTCGACCAGGACACCTGGGTCGCCTACAAAATGGTGGGGCAATCGATTCTGAACATGCTGTTCCTGCTCGCCCAGTTTGCCTACCTGTCCCGCTACATCCGGGAAGAGCACAATGAAAACAAGCCAGAGGCCCAGGGTTGACCATGTTCTACGCCATCATCAGTGAAGACGTGCCGGGCAGCCTGGAAAAGCGCCTGCAGACCCGCCCTGCCCACCTGCAACGTCTGCTGGCCCTCAAAGCCGAGGGCCGCCTGCTGCTGGCTGGCCCTCACCCGGCCATCGACAGCGAAGACCCCGGTGCCGCGGGATTCTCCGGCAGCCTGGTGGTGGCCGAGTTTGAAAGCCTGGCGGCTGCACAGGCCTGGGCAGACACCGATCCCTACCTGACCGCCGGCGTCTATCAGAAGGTGACCGTGAAACCCTTCAAAAAAGTGCTGCCCTGATTTCAGACTGGTGAACTGTTCACGCTCCGGCGACATCAAACTGACATACACTGCCAGCCCAAGGCAGGATGCAACCACCCAAAAACGCAACGGGGAACCACAGTGAAAGCACGCTTCTTGATTCTGGCGCTGGTCAGCAGCCTGACGCTGCCCCTCTTCGCCAACGCCCAGACCCTTTATGTCTACGACAGCCCCCGCATCGACCTGCGTTCCGGTGCCGGTACCGAATACCGCATTCTGGACTTTCTGAAGAGCGGAACCCCCATGGAAAAACTGCAGGAAAGCGGTGACTGGATACAGGTGCGCGCCGGGGAGAAGGAAGGCTGGGTGAAGTCTGAGTATGTTGTCGCCGAGCCGGTGGCACGGGATCAACTGGAGCGAGCGTTAAAGGAGATCAGCCGGCTGAAAGCGGACAATGCGGCCATCAACGACCAGCTCAAGACCACGACGAGTGAGCTGAACACTTTCAAATCCAACTTTGAGAAAGTCTCCGGCAGCGCCACCGACCTGCAAAAGGAATTGAACCGCGTCGCCAACGTGCACCGCAACGCCATCTCCACCGATGCCGCCTATCGCCAGTTGCAGGAAGATGCGGAACTGCTGAAGGTGGAAATCGAGAAACTGAAAGTGGAGAACGCCCGGCTGGTGGATGACAAGCGGCTGGAAGGCATCAAATGGGGTGCCGGTGCCGTGCTGCTGGGCATGCTGCTGACCTGGCTGATTTCGAAAAGCGCTGGCAAGAAACGCCGCAGCGAGTGGTAAGGTTCCAGCGGGAGGTGCTGCCAGATGACGGCACCTCCCGCAATTGTAGAGACGTTGCTGGTGCGAAATTACATCACCGTACCGACTTTCATCAGCGCATCGATCTGCTCGGCGCTCATTCCAGCCCCTTCCAGCACTTCCCGCGTATGCTTGCCCAGTGCCACGCCGGCATAATCGTAGCGCGGCCTGGTCTGCGAGAATTTCACCGGCGTTGCCAGCTGCTTCTGTGTGCCGCTTTCGGTTTTCACGTCCACGATCAGATCACGGGCCAGGATGTGGGGATGCTGGCAGGCTTCACTGAATGTCAGTACCGGTTCGACACAGCAATCCAGCGCGGCAAACACTTCACACCATTCGGCATAGGTACGGGTGATCATCACCGCCGCAATTTCCTTTTTCAGCGTCCTCTGCAAATCCACGTTCATCGCCAGACCGCGACCATTCCATTCCGGGTGCCCCAGCGCGGTAACGAACTGGCCGAAAAACTGCGGCTCCAGCCCGCCTACTGACAGATAGCGGCCATCCGAGGTCTCATAGCAATCATAGAAACTGCCACCGTTGAGCTGGGTTTCTTCCACCACCGGCTCCACGCCGCCCACCAGGGCCGGCGGTGCGGTCAGCGCATGCATGGAAAACGCGGCATCGGTCATGCTCACATCGATGAACTGGCCCTCACCGGTCTGCTGGCGATGCACTACCGCCGCCAGGATCGCCATGACGGAGTGATAGGAACCGCCCGCCACATCCGCCACCTGCACGTTGATCGGCGCCGGACCCGACGACTTGCGCCCGTTGTAGCCGGTAATGCCGGCAATCGACAGGTAGTTCAGGTCATGGCCGGCGCGGTCCTTGTAAGGACCGGTCTGGCCGTAACCGGTAATCGCGCAGTAAATCACGCCTGGATTCACCGCTCTCAGCGCCTCGTAGCCGACACCCAGCCGGTCCATCACGCCCGGGCGGAACTGGTCCACCACGATGTCGTATTCCTTTACCAGCGCCTTGATGACGTCCACGCCGCCAGGCTTTTTCAGGTCCAGTGCCAGGGATTTCTTGGAGCGGTTCAGGTAGGCATGGCAGGCCGACACGCCATCCTGCTGGGGCGGCAGCATCCGCACCATGTCCGGCCGGGTAGGTGATTCGACGCGGATCACGTCCGCGCCCCAGTCCGCCAGCATCATGGTGCCGAAGGGGCCCGGCAGCAAGGCACTGAAATCCAGCACTTTCAGGGTCGACAAAGGTCCAGCCATGGGAAATTCCAACCAGTAAAATATGAGAACAAAAAGGCGTCCGGACGGAAGCGCCACCAGTGCCATAGGGTAGGCCGTCTACCGCTGGCGGGAAAATGACCGTATAGTTCAAATTACCTGATCATTTGCACCAGAAACAAGGCGGCCGGAACCCGGCGGGAATTGCCAAGCCAGGATGGCTGCGGCAAGATTGCCCCCGCTCACCGGCCGACAAGCAGGATTCATGAAAACCAGCACCGTATCCGTTCATTACCTGAATGCCCTGCTGGCGCGGGCGCAAAAGGCAGGGATCGACACCACCCCCTACATCCAGCGACTGGACATGTCGGCGGACATCCTCGGCGATCCCGCCCAGCGCATTCCCAGCGAACAGTATGTGCGGCTGGCAATGCAGCTGGTGCAGGCCACCGGCGACGAGTTCCTCTGCGTGGGCGGCAAGCACCGCACCAAGCCCGGCACCTTCGCTCTGATGTGCCACGCGGTGATCAACAGTCCCAACCTGCAACGGGCTATCCTGCGCTGCTTCCAGTTCTATAACCTGTTCATTGACGACATGCAGTTCCGGCTGCAGAAGCGCGGCGAGGAAGCGGTGGTCACCCTCACCTTCGACCACCCTGAAATCGACTGGGACCACTCCACCACCGACAGCTGCCTGGTGCTGCTGCACCGCTTTTTCAGCTGGCTGATCGGGCAGCGGCTGGAGCTGACCCAGGTCTCCCTGTCCGGCGGCGTACCCATTGTGAAGGAAGAGTATCAGCGCCTGTTCCGCACCCGCATCCAGTTCAACCAGCCGGTGAACGCCCTGCATTTCAAGCTGCGCTACCTGGACATGCCGATTGCCCAGACAACGCAGAACCTGAAGCAGTTTTTGCGCGACGCGCCGGAAAACCTGGTGGTGATCCCCGACAACGACGACAGCCTCACCGCCCGCATCCGCACCCTGATCGGCACCGACTTCCGCCATGAATTTCCGGATTTCGAAAGCGTGGCCAAGGTGATGAACACCACGCCGCAGACCCTGCGCCGGCACCTGAAGCAGGAAGGCACGTCCTACCAGGAGATCAAGGACAACATGCGCCGCGACGCCGCCATCTACTATCTGAACCGCTCGCGCCACAGCATCAACGAGATCGCGGAACTGATGGGATTCTCCGAGCCCAGTACCTTCCACCGCGCCTTCAAGAAATGGACCGGCCTCACCCCCGGCGCCTACCGCCAGCACAGCGAAACGCAGGGCGAGTGAACATAAGCTGTCCGGTCGGCACCGGGTTGTCTCACCCGGATGGCAGAGATTTCGCACATCGTTTGCCTGCGCACTGTCTTTATAATCATCCCGGCTTAAAAGCGAAGCCTATTCGCTTCAGCGACGGGAAGAATCCGGGTTCCCGCAACCCGGCAGCACCAGTAAAGACAGGGACGCACGCACATGCAGATGATTACCTTCGTACCCACATTCGTGCCACGCTGCGACGGTGAAAGCGACCGGCTGAAGCTGGAGCACCTGTTCAGCTTCATCAACAACCGCTATTTCGAAGACCGGGTTCAGGCGACCGTATGCTGGGAGATTCCCCTGGGCAGCGTAACCATCAGCAGTGGCGCCCCCGGTAAAACGCTGCAGCCACGCAGCACCCTGTGGCGTCGTTTCGCCCAGGCAACCAATCTGCTGCAGGCCGGACAGCGGGAACAGGCCCAACCCCTTTTGCAGGAATGCGCGGACGCGGGGCACGCCGACTCTGAGCTGCTGCTGGGCCATCTGCTGAAACGCCAGGGCGATCCCCGTTGGGAACACTACGCCAGCGCCTACAACCGTCACCTGGACACCACCCGCGCCGTACCCGCTGCCTGTTACTACCCGCAACATCGTCGCATTGCCCTGCACCCGCACCTTTGCCAGCGACGGGCGCCGCAGTTCGTACTGAAGTACCTGCTGTTCCACGAGTGCTGCCACCAACTGGTGGAAAGCGACGAACTCAATCCCCATCCACCTGCGTTCATGGAATGGGAACGGCGAGCACCACAGCGGGACAAGGCCATTGCCTGGCTGGGAAAGGAAGGTTTTCCCACCTTGCAACTGCCTGCGAAATGAGACTTGGCCCCTCAGGCTGGACGACA
>JBMOPR010000504.1:10527-15325 GCA_049323075.1 Pseudomonadota bacterium | reverse complement strand
GGTGCCCACCGGCGACGCCAGCGCGCTGACCCAGGCCCTGCAGCGGGTGCTGACCAATCCCGCGCTGCAAGCTTCACTGGCACAGCGTGCACAACAGCGGGCCAGCCAGTTCACGCTGCCGGCCACCGTCGCCCGCTACGCGGAAACCATCAGGCTGCAACTGGCAACCAACCGCCCGGAGGCACAGTAACGCATGTCGCAAAGTATCTGGCTGGCGCTGGCCGCACTGGTGTCGACGGCCTGTCTGTTCTGGCTGGTGCTGGATATGCGCCGGCAGCCGCTGCCGCACATCCTCACATTTGCCGTCTACGCCCTGTTTTTCCGTTTTCTGCTGTCAGCCTTTCATCCGTACACCTACCCGCCACTGGCCGGGCCACTGTCCATCAACGCCCTGTATTCCGCCGGAGTGATCGGTCTGGGATTCCTGCTGATCGATCATCGCCTGCTGCGGCTGCGGTTCCTGCTGCCGGTGTACGGCCTGCTGATGCTCATCGTCATCAGCGCCGTTTACAACGACACGCTGAAGGATTCCATCGATTCGCTGCTGAAATGGCTGTTCTTCGTGGTGATTGCGCTGGCCGTATACGAATCCGTGATTCGCGCCGGTCGTGCACTGGCCCTGGAGAAGCTGTTCAAGAGTTTCTGCATTCCCATCCTTTTGCAGCTGTTGTCGGTGGCAGTGGGCTATTCGAAGTTTTCCGAAAGCGATCATTCCGTCAGTTATGTCGGCGGCTACTACCACGAGGCCGTGTTCTCGGTGATCATGATCACGGCGCTGATACTGTCGGCCCTGCGCCAGACCGTGCAACCCGGCGCACCCCGCAGCTGGAGCCTGCTGCCCCCGCTGCTGGCGGCAAACGTAGCCCTCACCAACTACCGTACCAACATCCTGTCCATGCTGCTGCCCCTGTGGGGCTATCTGTATGTCCGTTTCCTGCGACGGGGTGCGCCCCTGGCCAAGGTGACGGCAGCGCTGGCACTGACTGCCGCCGTCGTTCTGGTGGCCATGCTGGATTTCAGTGCATTGGTGGACCGGTTTGCGGAAATCGGCACCGTCGTGGACGAGTCCGCCAACCTGATCAAGTCACCGCTCTACTACACCGAATGGGAACAGGATTATTTTTCGGCGCGCGTTTATATCTGGAGCCAGTACATCGACGCCTATGTGAACAGCAATGCCGTGCAACACCTGATCGGGATGGGCGCGGACTCCTGGGAACACCAGTTCCGCAAATACGCCCACAACACATTCGTATCCTATCTGTTTGAACTGGGGCTGCTGGGCTGCAGCGTGATTGCGTATTTTTTCCTGCGCAACATGGCGCGCTGCTTCAGCGGTCCGCTCACCACCTACAGCCTGCTGCTGTTCCTGAGCTTTCTCGGCTTTCTCGTGATGAATCTGGGAACCATGCCCTTGTGGCAGGTCGAAGGCATGATACTGTTCGCGATCCTCAATGCACTGGCATGGGAATTGAACCTGACCGTGATGGTACCCGCGCCGGCCACGACAGGACCGGACCGTCAGGTACCCTTGCCGACCGGCCAGGTCAGTGTGCCGGACACCAGGGACACGCCTGTCGTTCCTCACCAGGACAGGGCGTAATGCGCGACCAGGAGATGGGAAGTGAGAGTGGCATTCGTAGGCGGCCGGGGATATCACTCCAATCATGGCGGAGTGGAGAACGCGATGCGTGAAATCGCTTCGCGGCTGGCTGCCTGCCCGGATCTCGATGTAGATGTCTATGGACAGGGAAACCTGCCCTGGTTTGCAGCGACCACCGAGGCCCCTGGCCTGACCATCGTGGGCGCCCCTGCACTCTGCTCCCGCTTCGATGGCAACGCCGTGCTAGCACTGGCCAACTGCCTGTATGCACTGCTGATGCGGCGGCCAAAGGTGCTGTTGCTGTTTGCCTCCGGGCCCAGCCTGCTGGCCATTCTGGCGCGATTGCTGCGGGTGAAAGTGATAGCGGCCCTGCGCGCCATCGACAGCCAGCGCGACAAGTGGGGCTGGTTCAATGCCAGTCTGCTGCGCCTGGGGGAAATCAGCGCCCTGCGAGTGGCCGATGCCTGCACGGTGAACAGCCTGGAGATGTTCCGCTATTACGATGGCGCCGCCAGGGGCCTGATCTACATCCCCAACGGCGCCAGTGCCGCCAGCGCCGGAAGCGATGCCGTACTGGAGCGGCTGGGCCTGCACCCGGATGGCTACCTGCTGTTTGCCGCCCGGCTCGATCCGGTCAAGCGCCTGCATCTGCTGTTGCGGGCCCACGGGCGGTTGCCGGCGGACTGTCGGCTGCCCCTGGTAGTTGCCGGCGGCCAGTGCACATCAGCAGCCTATCGGCAGGAGCTGGAGGCGCTGTCCGGCACGGGCGTACAATTCATCGGCCACGTCGACGGGGATATCCTCGACCCGCTCATGCGTCACTGTGCAGTATTTGTACTGCCATCAATCCTGGAAGGCATGTCCAACAGCCTTCTGGAGGCCATGCACAGCGGCCGCTGTGTGCTGTGCGCCGACGTGGCAGCGAACTGCGACGTGGTGCAGCAGGAACCGGCGGCGCTGTTCAGGGCTGATGATCTGGATGACCTGACGCAACGCCTGACCGACTACTGTCGCCACCCGGAGCAGCGACGCCGGTGTGGCCAGGCCATGCAGCAGATTGCCTGTCAGCACTATTGCTGGGATACCACTGCGGAACGTTACCGCGAGCTGATATTCCGTACCGCCGGCTGGTCCACACCGGCAACCGGCACCTGAGTCACTCACAACCTGAAGCAGAATCCTATCGAAACCATGGCCAGCGACATTCCCCTGATCACCGTCGTCATCACTGCCTTCAACCGGCCGGACTACCTGGAACAGTCGGTCGCCAGCGCCCTGGCGCAGGAAGGGTCCGACCTGGAGATCATTGTGATCGACGACTGCTCGCCCACCGATCTGCAACCGGTCCTGGCGGCGTTTTCAGGCCCGATCCGCTACCACCGCATGGCGCGCAACGGCGGCGCCAACCGGGCCCGCAACGAGGGCGTGCGCCAGGCCCGGGGCCGATATGTGGCCTTTCTGGATGATGACGACATCTGGCTGCCTCACAAACTGCAACGGCAGCTGCAACACCTGGCGGGCGCCACGGCCTGCATCTGCGGATTCAGGCTGCTGGAGAAGGATCTGCTCTTCGTCCATCCGATCGACCAGGTGAACGCCACCATGCTCAAACTGGGCAACCCCTACTGCGGCATGAGCGGCCTGCTGTGCGAGCGCCAGTGGCTGCTGCAGAACCCGTTCGACGAGAATCTGGACAACGGTCAGGACTGGGATATGTTTGTGCGCCTCGCCCGGCAGGCCCCCCTCCGCTATGTGGCCGAACCTCTGTTCCGGTACCGGCGTGGCAGCCACGACAGCATCACCACCAAGGTCCGGCAGATGAAGCCGGCGGACATGGAGCGGCGCCTGCTGGTGACCTACAAGCACCGGGAATGGCTGGGAGAGCGTCTGTTCCGGCGCCGGATCGCCCACACCATCCTGGGATATCTCGGCACCCGCAACCAGCCCTGGAAGCTGGTGCTGATGGCACTGCGCAAAAGCGGCCCCCTGGCCACCGCCACTGTATTAGGCGAAAAATTCAACAAATTCATGCGGCGGGGCGGCCGCGTCAGCACCCACTGAGTGCACCCGGCCCGTTAGTTGCTTTGTAAAACCAGACACGTGATCCATTTGAAGGCACTGGCCGTCACGGGCCGGTCCTCCATTCAAGCAATGCCAGTATCCAAAGGGAGTTAACCAATGAAAGCGGACATGATTATCGAGGGAACCCAGGTTCCGGCCGGCAAAGTGGTGGTAAGCGGTGCAAAAAACTCCGCAACCCGACTGCTGGCAGCGGCCCTCACCTCCGCGGAAACCGTGCGCATCCGCAATTTTCCCACCCATCTGGTGGACGCCGTGGCCAAGATACGCTTCATGCGTGACCTGGGTGCCGACATCGAAGTGGACAACGCCCATTCCAGCGTCGAGATCCATACCCGCAGCCTCAGCCTGCGCCCGGACCTGGATTACAACGTGCCGATCCGTACCACCTACCTGCTGGCAGCCGGCCAGCTGGCGCGCAACGGCGAGGCCCGGATTCCTTACCCCGGCGGCTGCAAGATCGGCAACCGGGGCTACGACCTGCACATCATGGTGTGGCAGGCCCTGGGCTGCGTGGTGACGGAAGAAGAAAACTGCATACACATCCAGGGCCGTCTGCGCGGCAACCTGATCGACTTCCCCATCTCCACCGTGGGCGGCACCGAGAACGCGCTGATCTGCGCCGCCGTGGCCATGGGCGACACCGAAATCCGTAACGCCTATGTGTCGCCGGAAGTGCACGACCTGATCCTGCTGCTGCGGGAAATGGGCGCCCAGATCGACAATTTCGGCAACAGCCTCATCCGGGTGCGCGGCTGCGGCGGCCTGCTGCGCGGTGCCACCTTCCAGGTCATGCCGGACCGCATCGAAGCCCTCACCTGGATCATCTTTGCGGTCATGACCGGCGGCGAGATCTGCATCGACGGTGTTCCGTTTGAACACATGCAGGCCCCCCTGCTGCATCTGCAGGAAGCCGGCATCGACATCTTCCGCAACTCCCGCAGCGCCTACATCAACGCCAACTGCGTCAGCAACGCCGGCATCCAGCCATTCGAACTGGCCTGCGGCACCCATCCGGGCGTGATTTCCGACATGCAGTCGTTCTACACCCTGCTGGGCATGAAGGCCAAAGGCACTTCGCGCATCTATGACTACCGCTATCCGGAACGCATCGCC
>JBMOPR010000504.1:0-10517 GCA_049323075.1 Pseudomonadota bacterium | reverse complement strand
TGGCGTGCGAGCCCGGCAAGATCACCACCCGGGGCATGAAACCCATGACCGGCGCCCGGGTGACCTCCACCGACCTGCGCGGCAGCATGGCGCTGGTGATGTGCGCTTTCTGCGCAGAGGGCAAAAGCTATGTGGAAGGGGTGGATCTGGCGCTGCGCGGCTACAACGATCTGGCGGGCAAGCTCAAATCCCTGGGCCTGAACTTCCAGGTGATCGAAGCCTGAGGGGCAAACGCATCAATGTGGACAGAAAACGCTCACATGACAAACAGGGTGCACGACCAAACGCTTCCGGTCCAAAATAGCGCATCGGGGGCGGCCCGCCTCATACCACCGGCGTTGGTGGAGCGCCTGCGGGCACTGAACGGGCTGGACGTCCTCCCGGATCTGGACCTGGGCCGGTTCAGCCGCTGGAAAATCGGTGGCACAGCAGATTGCGTCGTGTGTCCGCGGTCGACGGCCGCACTGCGCGAGGTGATTCAGCTGGCACGGGAAGCGGGCGTGCCGGTGACGGTGATCGGCCTCACCACCAATTTGCTGTTTGCCCAGGAAGGTGTCCGGGCACTGGTGATTCACCTGGGCCCGCAGTTTGCCGGCATGCGCATCACGGGCAACCGGGTCTGGGGCCAGGCGGGTGTGTGGGTACCCGGCTTTGCCCGGCGCGCGGCCAAGGCCGGTCTGAGCGGAATCGAGCATCTTGCCGGCATCCCGGGAACCCTGGGCGGGCTGATCTGCATGAACGGCGGCAGCCAGCGCAAAGGCATCGGCGATCATCTGGTGTCGGCCACCGCGCTGGATCTGGACGGCACGCTGCATACCTACGACCGGGCGCAATGCGGCTTTGCCTACCGCACGTCGGTCTTCCAGCAGAACCACCAGATCATCACGGAAGCGGAATTCGAATATGAAACTGCCCGCGATGCCAAAGCGGTGCGGCGGGAGATGAAACACATTCTGGAAGATCGCCGGCGCAAGTTTCCACAGAAGCTGCCCAACTGCGGCTCGGTGTTTGTCAGCAATCCCGCCCTGTATGCCAGTGTTGGCCCGCCGGGCGCGGTGATCGAAAAATGTGGTCTGAAAGGCACGACGCGGGGCGGCGCTGAGATCTCGCACCTGCACGCCAACTTCATCGTCAACCGCGGCGGCGCCACCACGGCGGACGTGCTGTATCTGATCGATCTGATCCGCACCCGGGTACAGCAGGAAACCGGCTGCGACCTGGAGGCGGAAGCCAAGTATGTGGATACGCTGGGCCGTTTCAGCCCTGCCCATGTGGCAGCGCGCCAGCAGGCACAGGAGCACATTGCATGACAACGATTGTCGCCACTACCGGCTGCAGCAAGGAGTAACCGTGTCATCCCGATCCTTTTTTCAAGACGGCCTTTCGGTCTTCATTACCAAGATCGTGGTAATCGGGCTGTCGATCTTCAGCGTGGTGATCCAGGCCAACGCACTCGGCCCCGCCGGGCGTGGCGTGCTGGCCATGCTGCTGATTTATCCCCAGCTGTTCACCTCGATCGCAGAGGGTGGAATGCGCCAGGCAACCGTGTACTACGTGGGGCAGAAGGCCATTCCGGACGCCCGCGTGTTTGGCGCGTCCATCCTGTATACGCTGGGTTCTGCCGCCATTTTCTCCACCCTGATTTTCTTTCTGCTGAGCACGTCTGAAGACTACGACTACACCATGGTGATGATGGTGACCGCTGCGCTGATCCTGCCGGTGGCCCTGTTCATGAACGCCATCCGCGGCATGTTCCTCGGCAAGCAGCACATCAAGCAGTTCAACACCAACCAGTGGCTGCAGAAACTGGTGCTGTTGGGCCTGTTCGCCCTGCTGTTCGCGTTCGACCTGCTCACGGTGGAAACCACCGTCGTCTGCATGCTGCTGGCGTCGCTGATCGGCTTCCTGCCGGCGCTGCACTTTTTCTTCAAAACCATCTACACCCATGTGGAATTCAACCTGCCGGCGCTCTGGACCATGATCAAGAAAGGGTCTGTGTACGCCACCGCACTGTTCCTGATCGAAGCCAACTATAAGCTGGACATCCTTTTGCTGGGCTGGCTGTCCACCAAGGAGGAAGTGGGACTGTACGCAGTGGCCGTGCAGGTGGGCGAACTGCTGTGGCAACTGCCAGCGGCCATTGGCATCGTGGTGTTTTCCCGCAGTGCGAACGATCGTGATTCGCTGCGCTGGAAGGAAGAGCTGGCGCGCTCGATCCGCCTGTCGCTGTGGATCACCTTCGCGGGTGGCCTGGCGCTGATGCTGATTGCGCCGTTGCTGTTCGATCTGCTGTTCGGCGAGGAATTCACCCGCTCGATCAGCATGACGCTGTGGCTGCTGCCGGGACTGATCCTGATGGTGGTGTTCAAGCTGCTGAACATGGAACTGGCCGGCAAGGGCAAACCGTTCGTGTCGCTGTTCATCATGCTGCCGGCACTGGCCCTGAACGTGGGCCTGAATTATCTGCTGATTCCGGAGATGGGCGGCAATGGCGCCGCCATCGCATCCTCGATCAGCTACCTGGTGGCCGCCATCGCCATGCTGACTGTCTATTGCCGCATGCATGACGCAAGTCCACTGAACTTCATCCTGCTGCGGAGAGATGACGTGCAACTGCTCGCCGGCAAAATTCTCAAAAAACTTCCCGTCCGGAAGGAGGCTTGAGCATGACCATCAAGACCCTGATCGTTTCGGTGTATTACAACCGCGCCGACATGGTGGACGAATCGGTGCAGAGCCTGGTGTCACAGCTGGAGCCTGACATGCACCTGATGCTGGTGGATGATGGCTCGCCGGACAACACCCTGGCAAAACTGCAGGCCTGGGCCGCCGGCAATGTCACCGTCATGACCCACGCCAACATGGGTTTCGTACGCTCCATCCGCGCCGGCATCGATGCCATGCCGTCCACCTACATTGCGATTCATGGCTCGGGCGATCTGTCGCTGCCGGGCCGGTTCCGCAAGCAGGCCGATTACATGGACCAGCATCCCGACGTGGGCGTGGTGGGTTGTCACTCCCGGTGTGTATACAGCGGCGGCGAGTTGCCGCCTTATATCGAGGGCAAATCCTTCACCGGCGACGCCAGCCGCCGCATGATCACCGGCAACCTGTTCCACCAGGGCGAGGTGATGATGCGACGGGACTGCTATGAAAAAGTCGGCGGCTACCGCACCTTCTTCAAGTTCGCCCAGGATCGCGACCTGTTCTGCCGGCTGAGCCAGGTAACCCATTTTCATGTGATTGAAGAAGTGCTCTATCACCGTTATGTGGGCGTGCCCGGCAGCGTCAGCGGCAGTGCCAGCAAGTTGATCGTGCAGCGCTTCCTGTCGGATTTTGCCTGCTATTGCCACGGCCAGCGCCTGGCGGGCAAGCGCGATCCGCTCGACGAACACGGCGCGCGGGCCGCCCTGTTCTGGGCCCCGAGCCAGCGCATCCGCCAGGAAGTATTCCATCGCGCCATCCGCGCGCTGTATTTCAAGCGCGACGCCGACTTCCGGATTTACCGCGACGCGCTGCTGCAGAAAGACACCCATCTGGCGCGGCGACTGTTTTTTACGTTGGCAGAAAAATTTCCAGGCCTGACCAGCCTGCTCGTGGACGCCTATTACAAGCGCAAACTGTCCGACTCGGAGACGTCCGCCTAAGGCGGCCTATCGGGAACACCCAAGGGAAGAGGAAACCGATCATGTATCAGCCTCTGTTGAAAACCGGGTTTCAGGCACTGGCCGGCATCGTATTGCTGCTGGCCAGCGCGACCACCGTGCGCGCCGAACTCACCCTGCCGCTGCAGACCATGGCCCAGTCCGCCCGGCTGTATTACATGAGCCCCACGGGCCTGGGCAGCAAGGATGGCAGCAGCGAGGACAACGCCTTCGCCTGGCCACAACTGGCGAGCATCGCATCCGATTTCGACGCGGCTTCCCGCATCGTGCTGCTGCCGGGCACCTACGACCTGACGGGTACCGTCGACCTGCGCTCGCCCACCCCCGACACCGTGCTGGTGCTGGAAGGTCGCGACGGCGCATTGATCAAGGGCAACTTCGATTTCGCCACCGGAACGGGTACGGGTTCCGGCCTGCGCCTGCGCACTGGCAACCTGATCCTGCGCGGCCTGTCCATCCAGAACACCGGTTTTTGCGTCAAGTCGGAAAAGGCATCGGTGGTGAACCAGGTACTGATCGAAAACCTGACCGCGAAGAACGTGCACACCTGCATCCTGGTGGATCGCGATTCCACCCAGCCCGTCACGCGCTGGATCGTGCGGGATTCCCGTATCCAGGGATATTACCGGGCGGCGATCCGCCTGGCCGGCGCAAAATCATCGGATTTCCTGCTGGAAAAACTGCAGATCGACGGCGCCCACGACCAGGCCAAAAGCGACTGCTACAAAGCGGGCATCCAGTTGTACGCGGGGGTGAGCCAGGTCCACATCCGCGACAGCTCGGTGTTCAACAACATCGGCTCCTGCGGCGAGGCTTACCAGCAGGGCGATGGCATCGAGGCCGATCACAAGGAAGGCACTCCGGACCAGATCCTGCTGGAGAACCTCGAGGTCGGCAACAGTGGCGATGCCGACCTGGATCTCAAGGCCGACCACGTCACCCTGACCAAGGTAGTGACCCAGGGCGGGCCATTGACCCGCTATGCATTCAAGGTCTGGACCTACGACAACTACCAGTGCAACCACTGCTACGCCTACGGACCGAACAAGGCCTACATCAACCTCAACCAGGCCACCATGCGCTTTACCGGTTCCACCTTCGCCAACGACCTGCCTGTGCATATCTGCGATCTGCGCCACGGCACCACGCCCGAAGAACAGGCGGTGGTGCAGTTCGTGGATACCAGCATCTACATCGGCAACGACGAATGGCTGAACGAGTGCGGCCCAGGCGTGCTGGCGGGAGTGCAGCGGCTGCCGCCGGGAAAGCTGGCGCCACCGGAACCCGTGACCAACCTGCGGGGGCGGTGAAACCGGACTGAACATGCCTTTCCAAACAATATCAGGACAGCAGAAACAGATGCAGAAACGGACATTGCTCACATTGTTACTCGCCTGCGGCGCACTTGCGGGCACCACCCTGAACGGCACGGCCAGGGCCGACCTGCTGGACCCGGCGCCAGTCAAACTCGGCGGCGTGGATCTGGTACCCAAGCTCAAGCTGCAGGAAGAATACGACGACAACTTCTACAGCCAGGTGAATACCCAGGAATTCTGGGTGCAGATCCTCACCCTGCAGCTGGATGCGCTGGCGCCGGTCGGCCCCCACGAATATTCGGCACATTACAAGACTGAGGCGGGCGTCGTCGAAAGCAGCAGCGAAGACAATTATGTGGACCAGTCCATTTACCTGCGTGGATTCTGGGATCCCGATCCCCGCCACCGCTTTGAACTCAAAGGCGGCTACCGGCAGGATCACGAACGTCGCGGTACCGAAAACTTCCAGGGCAGCAAGGCGTTCACCATCGACGAAACGCCGGAGTTCGAAGAATCCTCCGTGCTGGGGCGCTACACCTACGGCGCGGACAAGTCCCGGGGCCGGCTGGTGCTGGAAGCCAGAGGCAGCGACAAAACCTACATGAACCTGCGCGAACTGACCGAACGCAGCGACCGCCAGAACATGGAAGGCACCGCCACCTTTTACTGGCGGGTGGCAGGTAGCCTGCATGGCCTGCTGGAAGCCAACCAGGGCGAATACGATTACGTCAATGATCTGGAGCCCCGGCCCGGCGCCGTTGATACGGGCGACAACGACTACACGCATCTGCTGGCCGGTGTGACCTGGGAGGCCGCCGGCAAGACCGACGGCACGCTGAAAGTAGGCCGGGCGGAAAAGAATTTCACCGACGCCGACCGCGAGGATTTCGCCGGCAACAGCTGGTACGGGGAAATCAAGTGGAAACCCAGAACCTATTCCACCTTCAGACTCAATACCGCCAGCCGTACCGAGGAACCCCCCACTGGACGGGGCGATTATGTCGACGTGACGGAATGGGGCATCGACTGGCGCCATGCCTGGAGTGATAGAATTGCCAGCCGCGTCCGCTACCTGCAGAGTGACGAGATTTACAAGGGCGATCCGGAGGGCCGCGAGGACACCAGCATCCTGTACGGTTTCGATCTGGACTACGCCATGCGCCGCTGGCTGGTCTTCCGCCTGTTCTACACCCAGGACGATCACCAGTCCAATCTGGAAGAATTCGATTATCCGCACGCTGTCACCGGGATCTCGGTGCGCGCGAGCCTGTGACCCCGCGCAGCAGCAAGACGGTTGGCAGGGTACGGCCGGCAATACAGGGCAAACATAAAAGATTCGTGATGAGAGTTGGAACTGAAATGAAACGCATGACCACAACGCTGCTCGCCCTGCTCTGGGCGCTGAGCCTGCTGACCAGCCCCGCGCGGGCCGAAGCCATCGCCGCGGAAGACCTGAGCTACCAGCTGGGCTCCGGCGACATGATCCGCATCCAGGTGTACGGCGAAAGCGATCTGACCCTGGAAGCCAGAATCACCGACACCGGGACCATTTCCTACCCGTTCCTGGGCCAGGTCAAGGCGACCGGACGCACCCTCGGACAGTTGCAGAATGAGATCACCGCCGGCCTGAAAGGTGATTACCTGCTGGACCCGAAAGTCAGCGTCACCATCCTGGAATACCGCCAGTTCTACATCAATGGCGAAGTGAAAAGACCCGGCGGTTTCGCCTTCAAGCCTGGCCTGACCGTACACCAGGCGATCTCGATGGCGGGAGGCATGACGGAACGCGCCTCCACCAACAAGATTTCGGTCATCGCGGAATCCGATCCGAACCGGAAAAAGCCGGCGGATCTCAACACCCGGGTTCATCCCGGGGACATCATTACCATTGAACAAAGTTTTTTCTGAGGTTTTCGGCATGTACGCAAGCTCACGTCGCACCGAGGCCCTGCTCGATGCCAACATCATCGACATCCGCCATTACTGGAATGTGCTCATGCACAACAAATGGTGGATTCTCGCCCTGGCGCTGATCCTGGCATCGCTGGCCGGACTGATCGCCAGCCGCATCGAGCCGGTCTACCGCGCCACCACCACCGTGCTGATCGAAAACAGCGAAACCCAGGTGACCTCGATCGACGACCTGTACGGCCTCAACACCCGTGCCAAGGAATACTATCTGACGCAGTTCGAGATTCTGAAATCCCGCGAACTGGCCGAGCAGCTGGTGGACCGGATGCAGCTGACCAGCCACCCGGAATTCGATCCACGCCAGAACGCCACCTTCGACTGGCATGACTACGTTCCCGTCTGGCTGGATCGCCTGAACCAGTGGTTTCCGCGCGACACCGCCCCGCTCACTGATGAGCAGGTGCGGGCCCAGGTGCTGAACCAGTTCATCAAGTCGCTGGAAGTCGAGCCGGTGAACAATACCCAGCTGGTGCGCATCAATTTCGATTCCCACGATCCGGCGCTGGCAGCGCGCATCGCCGATGAAATGGCCGATGTCTACATCGAAAGCAACCTGGAAGCGCGTCTGCAGATGACGCAGAAAGCAGCGGGCTGGCTGCGCGGCCGGCTGGAAGCACTCAGTACCCGGCTGAAGGAATCCGAAGCCCGGCTGCAGGAATACCGCGAACAGGAAACCCTGGTGGACGTTGCCGGCGTGAACTCCATCAATGCCCGTGAGCTGGATGAACTGACCACGCGCTACGTCGCCGCCAGCAACGTCCGCGCCCAGGCGCAGAACCTGCTGGACCAGGTACGGGCCGCCGGCCCTTCGCCCTCGGCCGAACAGTTGATGGCCCTGCCGGTGATCCTGCGCCACGATCTGGTGAAGTCCCTCAAGAACGCCCAGGTGAAAGCCGATGGCAAAGTGGCGGAACTGAGCAAACGTTACGGGCAGCGTCACCCGGCAATGGTCGCCGCACGGGCGGAAGCGGAACAGGCACGGGCCGAACTGCTGCAGCAGGTGCAGCGCGTGGCACAGGGCATCGAATCGGATTACCAGGCCGCCCGCGAGTCTGAGCGCGCCATCGAAATCCAGCTGAAAAAAGCCAAGCAGGACGCCCAGAGTGTGAACCGCAAGGAATTCAAGCTGAATGAATTGCAACGCGAAGTGGAAACCAACCGCCAGCTGTACGACATGTTCCTCACCCGCGCCAAGGAAACCGGTGAAGCAGGGGGTCTGCAGATGGCCCATGCCCGCGTGGTGGATCCCGCGCAGTTGCCGCGCGTGCCGGTGGCACCGAAAACCAATCTGATCGTGGCGCTGGCACTGCTGGGCGGCCTGGGCCTGGGGGTATTGCTGGCGTTTGTGCGCGATGCTCTGGACAACACGGTGAAAACCCCGGAAGACATCGAGGAAAAACTCAACACGCGCATGCTGGGCTTCCTGCCCCGTACCAAAGCGCGCGCCCGTCACCTGCCGGTGGAAGGGTTCCTGTCCGCCAATTTCAGCCGCTTCGCCGAAGCAGTGCGTTCGCTGCGCACGGACATCATGCTGTCCAGCATCGACCAGCCCTACAAGACGGTGGTGGTGACCTCCACACTGCCGGGCGAGGGCAAATCCACGGTATCGCTGAATCTGGCGGAAGCGCTGGGGCAGATGGAAAAGGTACTGCTGATCGAGGCGGACCTGCGCAAACCGGTACTGGCGCGGGCACTGAAAATTCCGCTGGATACGCCCGGCCTGTCCGCGCTCGTCTCCGGCCAGGCCGAACTGAAAGCCTGTATCACATCCCTGCCCGAGCGGGGCTTCGATGTGATCCTGGCCGGCTCACTGCCCGGCAATCCGCAGGAACTGCTGTCGTCCAAACGGTTGCACATCATGTTGCAGGCACTGAAGCGACATTACGACCGCATCGTGATCGATACGCCGCCGACCCAGCCTGTTAGCGACACGCTGGTACTGTCGAAATTCGCCGATGCCGTCATCTACGTGGTGAAAGCGGGTGACACACCGTTGCGACTGGTGGCCAAGGGTATCCGGCGTCTGGTGGATGCCCGTGCCCCGGTACTGGGTGTCGTGCTCAACCAGGTGGACCTGCGCCGCAAGAACCACTACGGCGATTACTACGCCGAAGAGTACAGCCATTACGACACCAAGATGGCGATCCTGCCAACGCAGCAGCGGCGCAAAAGCCATATTGAACCGGCCGTGTCATGATCGATCTGCACTGCCATTTGCTGCCGGGTATCGATGACGGTCCGCGCACCATGGCGGAATCGGTCGAACTCGCACGGCTGGCAGTGCGCAACGGCATCACCCACGCCGTGGTCACGCCCCACATTCATGCGGGACGCTGGAACAATGACAGGGTTGGCATCGAACGGCTGACCCGGGAATTCCGCCAGCAGCTGGCACAGGCAGGCGTGCCCTTGCAGCTGGGCGCGGCCGCCGAGGTGCGGCTGGATGCTGAAATACTGCCATGGCTGGAACAGGACCGGCTGCCGTTTCTGGGCACTTACAATGGCAAGCGCGTACTGCTGCTCGAACTGCCCCACAGCCACATTCCGCTGGGCGCCGAGAACCTGATTGCCTGGCTGCTGCAACGCAATATTCTGCCGCTGATCGCCCATCCTGAACGCAACAAGGATGTGATCCGCAAACCGGACAAGATTCGCCCCCTGATCAAGCAGGGATGCCTGCTGCAGCTCACATCGGGTGCGATCGCAGGACAGTTCGGCAAACCCGCACAGCAGTGCGCACATCAGCTGCTCGAACTGGATGCGGTATTCGTCATTGCATCGGATGCCCACAACAAGGGCGCGCGGCCGCCGGATCTGGTGTGCGGACGCGACGCCGCCAGCGCCATCGTAGGCGCAGAACGTGCGCAAAAGCTGGTCACCACTTATCCCATGGAACTGGTGGCGGGCCAGTTCGTTAACTGAATTGGCTGATGGTCAATGCCATCACAGAATCCAGCGCGATATTTGGTTAAAGTGCTCGTCTTCGTGACGGCATGCCACAAACTGGAATGATCACTGCATGCCCGGAATTCAGTAGAACGCCGGATCGATCACGGATGAAACGAAAGGCAAGTTAACCCTTGGCTACGTTGTAACCCCGGTTAAATTGCGAGGAATATTTTATGAGCATTGAAGCACAAGGTCTGATCAAACCGCACAGTTCCAAATTTTCCCTGCTTGCCCGCTGCCTGGACGCGACGATGGTGATTCTGGGTTTGTCCCTGGTCACGCCTCTTCATCTGGGTGAATTCAATGCCGGCAACATTGCCAGTGCCTTCATAGCCGCCCTGTTTTTGCAGCTGCTGGGCGAATTCGTGGAAATCTACCGTTCCTGGCGTTCGGAATCCGTCTGGGCCGAAGCACGCCAGGTGCTGTTCTGCTGGTTCACCAGTTTTTCACTGTTGCTGCTGTTGCAAGGTGCGTTGCACATGGAACAGGACATCCTGCTGTGGTCGGCCTACCTGCAGTGGTTTACGCTGAGCCTGTTCCTGCTGCTGGGTTGGCGTTTCATTGCCCGCAATCTGCTGTACCGGCTGCGAGCCATGGGCTTCAATACCCGGCGCGT
>JBMOPR010000503.1:0-1716 GCA_049323075.1 Pseudomonadota bacterium | reverse complement strand
AGCTGGCCGCCGGGTTGAACGCAGCATGCACACACACAGCCGTCAGATTTTCGATTGCGGCGACGCCGCCCTGCCTGCCGAAGTGCTGGAACCCGCACAACCCGCCACCGCCTGCGTCATCTGGCTACACGGCCTGGGCGCCAGCGGCGACGATTTCGTACCGATACCGCCGCACCTGAAGCTGCCCGACAATCTTGCGGTGCGCTTCATTTTTCCCCACGCGCCCGACATGCCCGTCACCTGCAACAACGGCTACATCATGCCGGCCTGGTACGACATTCTGGCGCTGACGGAAATCCGCGAAATCAACCGGCAGCAACTGCAAACCAGTTGCGCCCGCATCGCCACGATCCTGCAGCAGCAGATCGCGCAAGGCATCGCGCCGGAGCGCTGTCTGCTGATCGGTTTTTCCCAGGGTGGCGCCGTGGCCTACCACACCGCGCTGACCTTTCCGCACCGGCTGGCGGGGCTGATCGCACTGTCCACCTACATGCCCGCTCCCGAGCTGGTGCAGCAGGCCGACCTGAACGCCAATCGCACACTGCCGATCCGCATCGCCCACGGCGACGCCGACGACATGGTGACTGAACGGGCATCGCGGCGTGCGTTCGACTGGCTGCAGCAGCAGGGTTATGACGTGGACTGGAAACGCTATCCGATGGCGCACGAACTGTGCGTGGGGGAAATCCGGCAGATCGGGGAATGGGTGCGGACCATGCTGCCAGCAGGCCAATAACCCACCCCGTACCTAAATCCCCGGTCCTTCACCGCTTCTGAATCAACCCGTGCTGCGCCATCAAGCCGGCAATCTCGGGAATGCTGGCCGGATCATCGATGGTGGAAGGAATCGCAACATCATCGCCCGCCGCAATCTGGCGCAGCAATTTGCGCAGGATTTTGCCGGACCGGGTTTTCGGCAGGCGCGGCACCACAAACGCTTTCCGGAAATTGGCGATGGCACCGATCTCCTGCCGGATGCAGCTTGATAACTCCGCTTCCAGTTGTTGCTGATCAATGGCGACCCCGTTTTTCAGCAGCACCAGTCCCACCGGCACCTGACCTTTCAGCTCGTCATGCACCCCGATCACGCAGCACTCGGCAATCGCCGGGTGGCCGGCAAGAATTTCCTCCATCTCGCCCGTGGAAAGCCGGTGCCCGGCCACGTTGATCACGTCGTCGATACGTCCCATGATGAACACGTAGCCCTCGTCATCTATGTAGCCGCCGTCGCCTGTCAGGTAATAGCCGGGAAACGCCTTGAGATAATCGTTCTGAAAGCGGGCGAAATCCCCCCAGATGGTCGGCAGGCAGCTGGGCGGCAAGGGGCGCTTCACCACAATGCTGCCCTGCTTGCCCGGCGGTGCTGGATGGCCGTCGTCATCCAGCACCTGCACATGAAAACCGGGTGTCGGCACGGTCGATGATCCCGGCTTTGGAGTTTTCAATTCGACACCGGTCAGATTGCCGCAAATGGCCCAGCCGGTTTCGGTTTGCCACCAGTGATCCACCACCGGCTTGCCCAACGTGTCTTTCACCCAGTGATAGGTCGGCGGGTCCAGGCGCTCGCCGGCTACAAACACGCAGCGCAGTGCCGACAGATCGTGGCCCTGCAAACAGCGGGAATCGGGATCTTCCTTGCGAATCGCGCGGAACGCGGTCGGCGCCGCAAACAGCGCCTTGACGCGATACCCGGCACACACCCGCCAGAACGCGCCG
>JBMOPR010000502.1:0-15402 GCA_049323075.1 Pseudomonadota bacterium | reverse complement strand
CCAGAAAACCCTGGGCAAGCTGATCAACGGCATGTCGCTGATTTCGTCGCAGCTGGTGGAAATCATGGAGGAGAAGAGCGTGCAGTGGATCGAGCAGGCACTGGGCCCGGAGATGAGCAAGTACGACAATCCGCGCCTGCTGCAAAACATGGTCACCGCGGCGCGGGCTGGAAATGGTTACTGGCTGATGCTGGTGCTGAACAGCAAGCGCGAGATCAATATCGAACAGGAAACAAAAAATTACGCGGCACTGATCAAGGCGCTGCTGTTTATTCGGTGAGGGCAACGCCCCTTAACCCACCAACCCCGTCTCATCCACCCCATCCATCTGTTCCTGCGTCAGGAAGCGTTCCGCATAGGCACGGTATACGCCACTCTGGATGAACAGATGAAACAGATCCGGATCGATGTGCTTTTCCTTCGCCATGCGCTGCATGATCCGCAGCGATTCGCTCAGGGTTTTGGCCGCTTTGTAGGGCCGATCCCCCGCCGTCAGCGCTTCGAAAATATCGGCAATCGCCATCATGCGCGCTGTCAGTGGCATGTCGGTTGCGGTCAGCCCGCGCGGGTAACCGGTGCCATCCATTTTCTCATGGTGGCCACCGGCAATGGCCGGCACGCCGCGCAAATGTTCCGGGTAGGGTAAATGTTCCAGCATCAAAATCGTCTGCACGATGTGATCATTGATCAGGTAGCGTTCTTCATCGGTCAGCGTGCCGCGCTCGATGCACAGATTGTGCAACTCCCCCAGGTTGTATTTGTGCTGCGGTGGGATCAGATTGAACGTGGCCTGACGGCCGGCGCGCAGGGCATCGGCGGGGTCGCGGGGAATCAGGTGGTCGGGGCGGTCCGCCAACAGGGGTTCATCCACGGGCAACGCGCTGTCGGGAATATTCTGTTTGCGATGCGCTTCTTCCCAGCCGATACCCAGGCGATCGCTCAATGTGCGCCGCCATTGTTGCTGAGCGATTTCGTGCAGCCGCTGCTGGTCTTCCTGCGCCAGGTTCTCACCGCCCAGATTGCAGCGGGCAACAAACGCGAAATCCTCGTCCAGGCTTTGCAGTGTGTGTTGCAGCGCTTCTTCGCTGGGATACTCACTCAACGCCCGCGCGCGCCAGTAACGGGTTTCAGCGTTGGCTTTCGCCACTTCAAAACGCATGCGGATTTCGTGGATGCGGTCATAGCGCGCTTCCAGTTTGGTGGCCTTGTCCACCACATGCTCCGGCGTGGTGACCTTGCCGCAATCGTGCAGCCAGCTCGCCACATGCAGTGCTTCCCACTCATCGGCATTCAGGTCGAAAGTGTCGAACGGTGGCTGGTCCGATTTGCAGGCGGCGCGGGCCAGCATTTCCGTCAGCACCGGAACGCGCTGGCAGTGGCCGCCGGTGTAAGGCGATTTGGCGTCGATGGCGCTGGCGATCAGTTCGATGAACGCGGTGAAAAGGCGTTTCTGCAAGGTGATCAGCTGGCGGGTTTCCACGCTGACGGCCGCGAATCCCGACAAGGTATGAATGAACGCAAGGCGCGTGCGTATTTCCCCGGTAACGTAATCGGAATCTTCCAGTGACTGATACAGCAAACACAGCACGCCCAGTACGCGGCCCTCGCGGTTCACCAGCGGCACTGTCACCAGTTGTCCGCCGGCATCCACCGGCCGCATCAGCAATTCACACAGCAGCGGGCCCAGCGGGCTGTTCATCTGCAACGGTGCCTGTCCCGTCTGCTGTTCACGCAACGCCGTCTGCAGTTGAGGCTCGCTGCCGCTGATCCGGTGCGCGTCATTTTCCTCCAGCGACCAGCTGGCATTGCCGGTGCTGATGGATCGGGGCACCAGCGCCGTGCGGTCTTCGGTGTAAAGAAACAGTACCGAAGCATCGGCGCCCGCCGCGCCCCGGGTCTGTTCCGCCACGGTGGCCACCAGGGAATCCAGCCGTTTCTCCCGCGCCAGCGCCACGGTGAGTTGCAGGAAATGCTGGATGGTTTCGCTCATCAGGTGAATCGACTGGCTCAGGTTGTCGATTTCCAGCACCAGTGAACGGGTCGGCGTGGTTTTGTCGAACTGAAACTCGCGCACCGCGTTGGTATCAAGTACCAGTTGCCGCAAAGGTTTGGACACGAGGCGCGACAGCAGCCACGCCAGGGGAACAGCCACCAGCAGGATCAGCAGCGTGATCAGCGCACTGTGGTTGCGTTGCTGCAGGGCTTCCCGCAACAGCTCCCGTTCGGGAATCAACACCGCCAGCCGTAGCGGCAGGGATTGCAGCAGAGTGACATCCACCACTTCACCAAACCAGTGCTCCCCGGTGGATTCGAAGAACCAGGTGCCATCGCCGCGCTGCAGCAGCACCGGCGCCATGTCACGCACCAGGGCCGAATCCAGTTCCTGCAGGCGCGGTACGTGGCGGGTGTTGCCGTCGATGCGTGGCCGCGTCTGGCTGCGATCGGGATATCCCAGCACCTGCCCCAGAGGATCGAACAGAAGAATGGTGCTGCGGGCCGGCAGTTCGAACGACCGCAGCAGGTCCGACAGGGATTTCAGCGTAAGGTCAACGGCCACCACCACTCCATCCGGATTCGAATGTGCCATGGTGATGCCCACCGTGGGTGAGCTGAAAAATGCATAGGGTGGCGTGAATTCCATCTGCGTGGACGCCGCCGCCTGACGGTACCAGGGCCGCTGGCGCGGATCGTAGCCAGGATCAGGCAACGGTTGTTCCCGTAGCTGATTCAGGTCGACGTCGTAACTGATCCGCCGCGCGTCGATCAGCTGCTGGCCGTTGCGGTCGATGTGATCGATGGCCATGAAACTGGTGGCGGGTACCTGATAAGTCTGCTGCTGCGTTGCCGTGCTGGCTGCATGCACCAGCACCACATCACCGTCGGGATAGCCGACGATGAAATTGGTCAGACCCTTGTGATTGCGCAGAATCTGCTGCAGCCAGGGCAAATAGCGGCTGCGGGTTTGCCAGTCCGGTGCGGTGGCGATGCCGCTCAGCCGCGCCAGATTCAGGGTGGCCGCCACCGCATTCTGGCGTGCCTTGAGGTCGGTCTGAATCTGGCGGGCGATATGGGCGGTGAGCTGGCTGGAAGAATCCAGGATGATGCGACTGGCGGACCGGTACTGCAGGGTGGCCATCAGGCCACCGATGCCCAGCACCAGCACGACAAACAGGGTGGCGACATGCACATGAAGCGGCGCCCGCAGGCGTGAGGCATGCAAACGTGCGATCATCCGGATCTCCTCCCTTCCCGGGAATTACCAGGAGCTGTTTGTCTGACTTTAGTCCCTATCTATAGTCCTTAACTGTAGCCTGAATGCCAGTATTTCAGGAAATCCTGCCGGCGCTCCTTACTTTTTCTCGCTGATCCACAGTTTGATCACGCCTTTCACCACCACCACGCCCTTGTCATCCAGCGCGGTGACTTTCACGTCCAGATCGCCGGGACGCCAGTCTGCGGGGTTGATCTCGGCAATGCCGGTAATGTCACTGCCCGCCTTCGCCGTGTAATCCACTGTCATGCCCTTGGGAATCCAGCGCAGATGCTTCGGAATCGACGCTTCGGCACAGACGCCCATCGCCATTTCCAGCATGTTGCAGATCGCGATCACGTGCACTGTACCGATATGATTTTCCACGGCACGGCGTTTCTTGATGGTGAGTTTTGCATAGTTGGGCTTGAGTTCTTCAACAATGGCGTTGACGGTCCTGAAATACGGCGCCTTGAATTGCACCGCCTTGGAGAAAATGGTTTTGCCGCCCGGATAGCCGGACATTTTGTTCCAGGTACTCAGAACGGTGTTGGTGTCGCTCATGGAAATGATCCTCTCGTATCAAAAATAAAATCAGTGGCCCAGTTTGCGAATGGTATCGCCGGTGACCACTTGCCCTGCCCGGACAACTTTCGCGTTGATACCGCGCAGATTCAGCGCCTTGCCGGCATCGGAATTCACAAAGCGGGCGGCGTCGCGGCCAAAACGCTCGGCGAATTTCGCGCAGCCCAGATGGGGTTCCGCCGTGACTTCGATGATGGCGCTGCCGATCTGCAGCTGCGTGCCCGGCGGCAGGTGGCCGGGGCTGAGATCCAGATTCACATAGAACTGGTCGCCGGCCATTGGCCAGCGCGCCGGTGTTTTGGCAATCAGGGCAATCGCGCGGGCATTCATCAGGTTCAATTGCATGTCGGGATGGGCGCGGCCATCGGCGGATTTGCGAAAACCGCGCTGTTTCCAGTTGTCGCCCACCAATCCCAGTTCCAGGTCCAGCTCGCAGCGGGGCAACACCTTGCGCTCTCCAACGCGGGGACGGCACACAATCAGCTCCACCGTGCCGGCCGCTTTCGGCGCCTGGCGCACGTGCTCCAGCCCCGCTTCCAGTTGTGCATAGGGCAGATGCCATTCGCTGCCGCTGTCGATGCCGGTCAAAGGCAGTTGCGTGCTGTCACTTTCCTGTTTCAATTCACTTCTCCTTTTCACCTACAAAAGAAAGACCAGCAGCACTGGAATCAGCGCGAACGACAGCAGCGTGGAGATGATCACCATGCCCGCCACTACCTGTGGATCGCGGTTGTACTGCATCGCGAACAGATAATTGAACACTGCCACCGGCATCGCCGACTGCAGGATCAGCACGCCTTTCGCAACGCCCTGCAGATTGAACAGATACGCCACGCCCCAGCCCACACCGACACCGATCAGCAAGCGCGCCAGTGAAAAATAAAGGCTGCTGCCCACCGTCTGCAATTTCATGTCCGCCAGACTCACACCCAGCGTCAGCAGCATCAGCGGAATGGTGAATTCACTCAGCAGCTGCACGGTATTGCCGAGCCACAGCGGCAGTTCGATGCGGGCGTAGATCATGATCACCGCCAGCACGATGGAATAAATGATGGGGTTGCTGATCATTTCGCGGAACACCGAGCGCCCGCTCACCAGCGCAATTCCCAGTGTGAAATGCAGCACCGACAGCACCATGAAAATCGCCAGCGCCAGGGTCAGCCCCGCGTCGCCGAACGCGAACAGGCAGATCGGCAGCCCCATGTTGCCGGCATTGGGAAACAGCAGCGGGCCCAAATAGGTGCGCAGCGGCTGCCGGGCCAGCAATACAGCCACCACCGCCAACGCCGCCGTGGCGACCACCATGGCCAGCGTCACCAGCAACATCTGCTCCAGCAGGTCCTGCGACACCGGCGTGCGACTCAGGGACGACACCACCAGACAGGGCGCGCCCACCCGCATCACCAGCTGCGTCACCATGCGGCTGTCATAGGCCCAGTCCAGTTTCTTCCAGACGAATCCCAGCAGAATACAGACCATGACGGGTCCGGTGATGGGCAGCAAGGTGGCAAACATGCGGAGGGTTCCTTAGAATTCGCTGCATTATAACGAAAGCACAGGCCGCTCGAATGAGCCAGGATTGCCAAAACACACCGCCACTTCGCCCCGCCAGCCTGGACTGGCAGGATGACGTGCCCGTTTCCCGCGAATTTGGCGACGTGTATTTCTCGCGCGACGACGGCGCTGCCGAAACCCGTTACGTGTTCATTGGCCAGAACGATCTGCCGGCGCGCTGGCAACACTGGCACACGCCCGGCAGCTTCGTGATCGGCGAAACCGGCTTCGGCACCGGCCTGAATGTTCTGTGCGCCTGGGAACTGTGGCGGCAGGCGCGCAAACCGGGACAGCATCTGCACGTGGTGAGCGTGGAAAAATTTCCGCTGGGAAGGGACGATCTGGAGCGGGCCTGCACGCTGCGGCCGGATTTTGCGGATATGGCCGCGCAACTGCTGGCGCAATACCCGCCGCTGGTGCCCGGCAGTCATCGCCTGCATTTTCACGGTGAGCAACTGACGCTGACGTTGATCTTCGGCGATGCCATCGACAGCTTCGCCGCACTGGACGGCCAGGTGGACGCCTGGTTTCTGGATGGCTTCGCTCCCGCCCGCAATCCCGACATGTGGCGGCCTGAGCTGTTCACGCAACTGGCGCGGCTCAGTCACGCCGGAACCACCTTTGCCACCTTTACCGCCGCCGGCGATGTGCGGCGCGGACTGCAGGACGCCGGTTTCAGCGTGGAAAAATGCGCGGGCTTCGGCCGCAAGCGCGACATGCTGAAGGGCCTGTTCACTGCCACTGACAAGCCTGCCACCTTTCCGCCGGCGCAAGCGCCCTGGTTTCGTTTTGACTACCGGCGCCAGACCCCGGGCCATGCCGCCATCATCGGCGCCGGTCTGGCAGGTTGCACCGCTGCGCATGCACTGGCATTGCGGGGCTGGCAGGTCACCGTGCTGGAAGCAGAAAACAGCATTGCAACGCAGGCCTCCGGCAATCCCACCGGCATCACCTACACCCGTCTGAGCGTGCACGACTCGCCGCAAAACCGTTACTACCAGTTCGCCTATCTGCACGCCTGCCGTTTCGTGCGGGATTTTTTTGCGGCGCGCAAAATGGAACCGGGCACCGACTGGAATCTCAACGGCGTGCTGCAACTGGCGTGGGATGAAAACGAGCATACCGAGCAGCAAAAATTGCTGGCCTCGGGCCTGTGGCCCAGCGAAGTGGTGGAAGCGCTGACACCGGAGCAGGTATCCGTGCTGACGTGCACGCCCTGCCCTCACCCGGCCCTGCTGATGAAAATGGGCGGCTGGCTGAATCCGGCGACACTGTGCCAGGCGTTGTTGCAACATCCCAATATCCAGCTGCGCACCAACTTTCGCGCGGAACAGTTCACGCGCACCGATTCCCGCTGGCACATCAACAATGACAGCACGCCCTTCGATGCCGTGGTACTGGCCAACACTTTTGAATCCAGCCAGTATGCCTTCGCCCAACATCTGCCGTTGCGCTGGGTGCGCGGCCAGATCAGTTATGTGCCGGCCACACCCGCATCGCAACAGCTGCAGCATGCCATCAACTACGACGGCTATCTGAATCCGGCACGGGATGGCTTCCACTGCATCGGCGCCACCTTCAATCCGAAAGACAAGGACCCGCAGCAACGGGAGCAGGATCACCACAAAAACCTGCAGCAACTGCGCGACACCTGGCCGGACATGGCCGCCGCGCTGCAGCTGGATGCCAGCAAAAAAATGGAAGGCCGGGTGGGTTTCCGCTGCCAGACGCCGGACTATCTGCCCGTGGCCGGGCCGCTGCCAGATCCGCAAACATTCGCGCAGGATTATGAGGATATTGGAAAGGGATTTCTGAAACGGGAATTCGGACGTGCGCCGTTGCTGCCGGGTCTGTACATCACCACCGGTCACGGTTCAAAGGGAATCACATCGTCATTGCTGGCGGCGGACATTCTGGCGGGTTACATCACGGGTGAGCCGCAACCGGTGGACCGCGCTGTCTTGTTCGCAGTGCACCCGGCGCGGTTTCTGCTGCGGGGAATCAGACGGCCTCGCCGCGAATATACCCTTCCAGCTGACGGATCAGGAACTGCTGATCGGAAATGATGTGCTTCACGATATCGCCGATGGAGATCATGCCCAGCAGCTGACCGTCTTCCAGCACCGGCAGGTGACGCAGGCGACGTTCAGTCATCAGTTCCATGCAGTGCTCGATGCTCTGGCCGGGCTCCACGGTGATCACGTCCGCGGTCATGATTTCCCGCACCTCGGCCGTGTGGGAGGAACGCGCCATCAACACCACCTTGCGTGCGTAATCCCGCTCGCTGACGATGCCCACCAGCTTGCCGTCTTCCAGCACCACCAGCGCGCCAATTCCTTTTTCCGCCATCAGCTTGATGGCGTCCAGCACCTTGGTGCCCGGCTGCACACTGAAGGTGTGAGAAATGGCCTTGGACCTCAAAATATCCCTAACGCTCTTCATCCGCACCGTCCTCGTTTTTATTGATTTTTATAAATTGGAGTGTTTTCCGAGCTTACTACTGTTCCGAGGGGTTTGACAATTGCACTAAATTCCCCGGGTTTTCCCGTGGTTTTTCAATACACTAGACATCCAGTCCGGACTGCCGTGCTGCCTCGCGCCACTGCTGCCGGGTCAGAATATGCGTGGATTCGGCCTCGCTGTCGAAGACAATCACGTAATCCTTGCGCCGGATGCCGTTCACCACCTGGGCCACCTTGCGCTCCAGCGCCACTTCCTGCTGGCCGTAATCGGTGCCCTCGCGGGTGACGAATTCCTCCACCAGCGCGTTCAGTATGTCGTCCGCCAGGGCGTCCCAGGGGATTTCAATCAGATTGTCCATGGCTCGCCTGCACCAGATCGTCCCGCAGAACGTCTTCGCCGAATTGATCGATAATGGCCGCAATCACCTGCGGGTCCAGCAGATTCACCCGCTGCAGATCCACGTGCTTTTTCAGCTGCTTGCCGATCAGCTTCAGGGCATGCACGCGGGCATAATCCTTGTCGTCAGCGCTGAGCACGAACCAGGGCGCGAAATCCGTGGCAGTGCGGTTGAGCATGTCGTCATAGGCGCGCTGGTATTCATTCCAGAAACGCCGGCTCTCCAGATCCGACACCTTGATCTTCCAGCGTTTGGTCGGTTCGCGGATACGCTCCATGAAACGCGCATACTGCTCGTCCTTCGACAAATGCAGGAACAGTTTGATGAGAATCACGCCATCCTCGGTAAGCTGGCGCTCGAATTCATTGATTTCGCGATAGGCGCGTTTCCACTCCTCCGCGTTGGCATGACCTTCCACCCGCTCCACCAGCACGCGGCCGTACCAGGAACGGTCGAAAATGGTCAGCTCACCGGGTTCCGGCAGACGCTGCCAGAAGCGGAACAGGTAATGACGCGACTGCTCCCAGCGCTCCGGCGCGCCGATGGGCCAGACGTGGGCGCTGCGGGGATCGAGATGGCGGGTGATGCGGCGGATGATGCCGCCCTTGCCGGCGGTGTCAGTGCCCTCGATCAGGATGATGGCGCGTTTGTTTTCCTTGAACAGCGCCAGCTGCGCCCGCAGCAGGTCCAGTTGCAGTTCGTCAATCTGTTCGCTGGGATGATCGATGCCCTTGTCGGGGCGGGTCGGCATGTCCTTGAGTCTGAACTTTTCATTGACCAGTTTGCGTGGTTTCATCCCGATCTCCTGATTGAGTTTCCTGCGCTGCTTCCGGTTCGAATAACAAGGGATAAAGGAAGGCCTGGAATTCATCACTCATGCCGTTGAGTTTGGCCTTGTCCGCATCCTGGTTCACTTTATAACGGTACTCGGCACCGCTGGCCAGCTGCGTCGACAGCTTTTCAAACAGCGCGATGCGTTTTTGCAGAAAGTGGCGGCCGCCGGTGTCCAAGAACGGCTCCAGGCCGTAGCAGGATTTGCGCATCTGGTGCAGGGCATTTTCCAGCAGCGTGGTGTCGCTGCGGTTCACCGCCAGCCAGGCATCGGAAACCGCACCCATGAAATCCGCATAATGCCGCTGTTTGATTTCGAAGGCCTTTTCAAAGCGGCGATTGGCGGCTTCCTGCTTCAGGTACTCCGTGTACTGATCCTGCACGTGGGCCTGGGCCCGCTCCTGCAGCTGCTGCGATTTCAGGATCTGCGTGGTGGCAGAACGGTGCATGGAGTAATTCAGCCAGGCAATCCAGCCAGTGAGCAGAAATGCCAGCAGCATCAGCACCAGACTGAAAATCAGGAAGCGGTTTTCCCTGAACGGTATGTGCGTGTGGTGGCCCGTTTCGGACATGATCAGAATCCCTCGTTGCCAAGCTTGATGTCGTGATCGCGCAGTAACTGGATGAATGCGTCCTCGTCGATGATGGCGATGCCGAGCTCCTCGGCCTTTTTCAGCTTGGAACCGGCTTTCTCGCCCGCCACCACCACATCCGTGTTTTTCGACACGCTGCCCGCCACTTTTGCACCCAGTTGCTGCAGATAGTCCTTGGCTTCGTCGCGGGTGAGTTTGGTCAGCGTTCCGGTGAGGACGTAGGTTTTGCCATCGAGCGCACCCGCTTCCCGCGCGGCAGGTTCCTGCTCGGGCCAGTGTACACCGGCTTCACGCAGGGCACGGATGATTTCCAGGTTATGGGGCTGGCGGAAAAATTCGGCGATGCGGCTGGCCACAACAGGCCCCACATCGGGCGCTTCCTGCAACTGCTCTTCGCTGGCATTGCGGATATTTTCCAGCGTGCCGAAATGCTGGGCCAGGGTGAGCGCGGTGGCCTCGCCTACATCGCGAATGCCCAGCGCGAAGAGGAACCGGGGCAAGGTGGTGGCTTTGCTGGCTTCCAGCGCGTCGATCAGGTTCTGGGCCGATTTCTGGCCCATGCGCTCCATCGCCGCCACCGGCTCCACCTGCAGCCTGTACAGGTCCGACACGTGGGCGATCAGACCCTGGTCCACCAGCTGCTCCACCAGCTTGTCACCCAGACCTTCCACATCCATCGCCTTGCGCGATGCAAAATGCTTGATGGCTTCCTTCACCTGCGCCGGACAATACAGGCCGCCGGAGCAGCGCGCCACCGCCTCGCCCTCGGGCTTGACGATGTCGGAACCGCACACCGGGCAGTGAGCGGGCATCAGTATCGGCTGGGTGTGTTCTGGACGCTTATCCAGCACCACCTTCACCACTTTCGGAATCACGTCGCCGGCGCGGTGCACGATGACCGTGTCGCCCACCCGCACATCCATGCGTGCCACTTCATCCATGTTGTGCAGCGTGGCATTACTGACCGTGACACCGCCAACGAACACCGGTGCCAGCCGTGCCACCGGCGTCAGCGCGCCAGTGCGGCCCACCTGGAAGTCCACCCCCAGCAATTCGGTCATTTCCTCCTGCGCCGGGAACTTGTGCGCCGTGGCCCAGCGTGGCGCCCGCGACACGAAACCCAGTTCTTTCTGCAGCGCCAGGGAATTCACCTTGTAGACAATGCCGTCGATTTCATAGGCCAGCTGATTCCGCTTTGCCAGCATGGCGTCATGGTACTGCTGCAGCTCCGCCGCACCGTGTGCCAGTGTCGTTTCGGCATTGATGCGCAGACCCCAGGACTTCAGCAGTTGCAGATTGTCGTAGTGGGTCTGCGCCAGCTCACCACCCGCAGTGAAACCCACACCGTAGCAGTACATGTCCAGCGGGCGCTGCGCGGTAATGCGCGCATCCAGCTGGCGCAGACTGCCAGCGGCCGCGTTGCGGGGATTTACAAACACCTTCTCGCCATTTTCCGCCGCCCGCCGGTTCATTTCTTCGAATCCCGCCCGGGGCATGAACACCTCTCCCCGCACTTCCAGGGTGGAAGGATAGCCGGCGCCATGCAGTTTCAGCGGCAACGACTGGATGGTGCGGATGTTCTGGGTAATGTCCTCGCCAGTCTGGCCGTCACCCCGGGTGGCCGCCTGCATCAGCACGCCGTTTTCATACAGCACGCTCACGGCCAGGCCATCCAGCTTGGGCTCGCACACGTATTCGATTTCGTCTTCCGTTTTCAGGCGGTCACGCACACGGCGATCAAATGCCACCAGTTCCTGATCGTTGAACACGTTGTCCAGCGACAGCATGGGCACGCGGTGCGTCACCTGGGAAAACGCATCCAGCGGCCGGTCGCCCACACGCTGGGTCGGAGAATCGGGGGTGACCAGATCCGGGTGTTCCTGCTCCAGCTGCTGCAACTGGCGGAACAGGCGGTCGTATTCCGCATCAGGGACGCTGGGAGTGTCGAGGACGTAATAGCGGTAGTTATGCTCGCGGAGCTGTTCCCGCAGGTTTTCCAGTTGTTGGGCGATGGCAGTCGGTGCAGCAGAAGGCATTGCGGAATCCGGTCGTTATGGGAGCGAACGTTATATGAACTCAGGTGTACGCGAATTATACACAGCCCGCCCCTTCGGCGGACAGGGGTTGAGGGCATGGCTGCAGGACAGGTCGACCCGGACGCCTCATTCGCGCATGAAGACGCGCCAATTGCCGGCGGCAGGTTACCCGGAAAAATGAATCACGCCCCCTCCGAAGGTAGGGTAATTCGCCACTGCATTTTCAGGATGCGACGCTGTAATCGCGGACGGTCAGCTCGCTTTGCTCAACAAAAAAACATATACGAAAAATAACAAAATAAACCCTGATTGAATCGGGATCGAACGGTCTAAACTGCGCATCGCGGACAGAAGCGCACAACAAAAAAAAGGAGTTCACATCATGAGCACCCCCATTCTGCTCGACACAATTCCCGATCTTTGTCGCATCGAAAACGTGCAGAAAGAAGACATGCAGGAGCGCTGCATGGATATGACGCATTCTGTTTATCCGCACGACGCCATTTTCGGCAACTACTGCACCATCCAGGAATATATTCACTGCCCTCCGCAAACCACATTTGATTACCTGGCAGAAACATCCAACCTGCTGGAATGGACCTACAGCCTGCGCGACATGACCTATGACGAGGAACGGCAGCTGTACGAATTCACTGACGCCGTTGGCGGCAAGACCAAATGCTTCTGCCGCACCGTTGCGCACAGAGACGCCATGACCGTGGACTATCACTGCGCCTGGGACCAGGGCGATGAACTCTGGATGATTTATCTGATGCGGGTCATTCCGGCCGAAACGGTGCTGAAAAAGCCGGGATCCGTTGTGCTCTGGACCAACTGCCATCACCCCTACTACGAGAAAAACCCCTATCCGCAGCAAGCCCCTGCCGACCGCAAAATCTGGGTGGGTGACATGTGGCCCATGTTCTACGCCGGTCACTGGATCGAAATGCAGAATCTGAAAAAAATTCTTGAGCACCGGCACGCCGGCTTGCGCTGAACAGGCACAGGAGACAGAGGATGGAACCCATTAGCCTGCAAGGCGTAGCGAGCTATCTGCCCGACATCGTCGTGGACAATGATTTTTTCCGGCTGGCATCCGGCATTGATCGTCATCCCATGTTTCGCGGCACCCATCTGCGCCACCATATTGATCAGGACGAATCCGCCACCAGCATGGCCGTGAAAGCCATTCGTCGACTGGCGGACAAGCTGGATCTGGACGTGGCGCGCGATGTGGATGTACTCATTACCAACGTGACCCTGGCAGACCTGCCTTTCGTCGGCTGCGGTGCTGCGATTGCTGGCGAGCTGAACCTGAACCCGCGTTATATTTACGATCTGCAGAATGGTGGCTGTGTTTCCTTTATTTTCATGCTGGAACTGGCGCAACTGATTCTGCAATCCACACCGGCACGTTCCGCCCTACTGTGCAATCTGCAGACCGCAGCCGGCCGGATATTCTCGCTGGAGGACAATCGCAAACTGCCGCAATCCTGCGTGCCGGGCGATGGTTGCGGCGTCGCCTATGTCACCCGCGAAGGCAACAATCCCGTGATCGCCACCGTCACCCGCACTCACGGCAACTATGCCAACGACATGGACGTGAAAGCGCCGGACGGACGGCACTGGTGGCAACCTGGCACTACCGCCTTCAACATCGATTTTGATGAATCGAAGATTGCGTCGATCGTTGCCCGAGGCAATCGCCTGGTACCAGAGGCACTGAACAGTGCGCTGAAACTGGCCGGGCTTGGCAGCAAGGACGTGGATTTTCTGGTAACCAACCAGCCCAACCGGATTTTCCTGCGGAACTGGCGCGAATCCGTACAGCTGCGGGAAGAGCAACATATCCAGACTTTGGCTGATCACGGCAACCTGTTCGGCGCCGCAATTCCCATCTGCCTGGAACGGGGCATCGACGATGGCCGCATCCACCCGGCCAGCACCCTGCTGCTGGGTGGATTTTCCCACGCGGGGGATTACAGCGCCGCCGCCATCGTACGCTGGAACGGATAGCGTTGATGATCCCCCTGCAGCCGACAGAACTGACACTGGCGGAAGCGCTGACGCTGGCGATTCGCGATCTGGGCGTGAACCATGTATTCGGCGTCAGCGGCGCCAACATTGAATCGTTCCATGATGCGTTGTTCCGCCTTGCCCGTCACGACATCACCAGCCTGCTCTGCAAGAGCGAGCGTGGCGCCAGCTTCATGGCAGATGGCTTCGCCCGCCAGAGTGGCGCGCTGGCAGTATGCTGTTCCACCTCCGGTGGCGGCATGATGAATCTCGCCGTCGGTCTGGCAGAGGCGCGCAATTCCGGCATTCCCGTACTCGCCATCATCGGATGCCCGCCCACCGCTCTGGCGGGGCGGGGTGCGTTCCAGGATGGCTCCGGTGGACGCGACCGGATCGACGCCGAACTGCTGTGGCAGGCTGTCGCCAAGTTCAGCGCGACCGTCACTCCCGCCAAATTCTGGTTGCAGCTGCAGCAGGCGATCAACGCGACCCGCGAAGGCTTCAAGGGCCCGGCCGTGTTACTGATTCCCAGCGACAGCTTCAATGCTCCCGTGGCGGCACGGCCCGCATTCTTTGGCGCGACGGCCTGCTCCGGCAGCGGCGCAATTCCGGCTCACCAGCTATACCAGCTGGAACTGGCACTGCGCCGATCCCGTCACCCGCTGCTGATTGCAGGCCCGGCCCTGAGCGGCAACCGCGAACTGCAGCGATTCAGTTTCACCACCGGCATTCCCGTGGCCACCACCATGGAATCGACCGCGGCTTTTCCCCATCATCATCCGCGTTTCATGGGCGTGCTGGGCGTGGCCGGTCATCGCAACGTGCACGACTACCTGCGCACCTGCGATCTGGTCGTGAGCCTGGGATCGCAACTGGACATCATGACGCGGGGCGCCGCACTGGAAGCGCTGGATTCCATTCCCATCCATATCTACCACACGTCCACCGCCAGCGCGCCCGTGTCAAACCTGATCCGGCTGTGCGAATGCGATCCAAATTCGGTGATTCATGGCCTGCGGCAAACCGTCGTGCAATTTCGCGCAGCCCCCCTGTCGCAACCGGAACGGGCGCCTACCCTGCGCCGCCAATCCGCAACGTCACACGAAGACGGAATGACCACCACCGAGGCACTGCAACTGCTGCAGCCGTTCGTGCCGCATTTCAACCAGTTTCTGTTCGACGCCGGCAATTGCGCCGCTGCGGCCGCACACTTTCTGACGTTGCCGGACCAGGCCCGCTCCCACATTGCACTGGGCATGGGCGGAATGGGTTACACCATTGCAGCAGCCATCGGCATGCGCCTGTCACAACCGGATGGCGCTTCTCTTGTAATCTGCGGTGATGGCGCGTTTCTGATGGAAGGGCTGGAAATTCACACCGCAATCGAACTGAAGCTCAAAATTCTCTACCTGGTTTTTAACGACAGCCAGCACGGCATGTGCGTGAGCCGGCAACGCCACTTCTTTGACGACCGGGTTTTCTGCACGACCTACAACACCGTGAATTTCACCGAGCTTACCCGCGGTCTGGCAGGAGAAAATGCCTGCTACTGTGCCCAGGTCACTGATGCCGGGTCGCTGCACGCCTGTCTGGACGAATACCTCAACCAGGACGAAGCCATGCCCGGCGTCATTGAGCTGATGATCACGCAGGAAGAACGGCCGGCGTTTTTTCCAC
>JBMOPR010000501.1:0-1727 GCA_049323075.1 Pseudomonadota bacterium | reverse complement strand
GCATTGAGCGGTGTGCGCAATTCATGGCTGATGCCGGTGAGGTAACGGCTCTTGGCATGGTTCGCTGCTTCTGCCACCTCCTTGGCTTTCTGCAGCGCCAGATCGGTACGTTCGTGGGCGATGATTTCCTCTTCCAGCAGACGCGTTTGCCGTTGCGATTCCTCCTGCGCCACCACGCGACTTTCGTGCGCCAGAATAAAAAGCCAGGCCACCACGCCGGCCACGATCAGCAGAATGAAAAATTCCTTCCACAACACGGTGCCGATCAGGTTGGCCGTGTCTGCATCGGTGACGGGAATCTGGTAATACACCAGGGTGAGCAGCAAACCGATGCAGCCGCCGATCAGCAGCAGCAGGCCGAGAAAATGGCCGAGCCTGGAATTGAGGGCGTCGGTGATGCGGTCCGGCAGCACACCGCGCAGCAGGCTGATGATCTGGCGCGACAGGCGCGCATCCGGTTTGCACAGGTCCTGGCAGCGGGCGTCCAGCGAACAGCACAGCGAGCAGATGTGACCGCCGTAGGCCGGGCAGGTGGTAATGTCTTCCGGTTCGAAGGCGTGTTCGCAGATGCAGCAAGTAATGGCTTCACTGCCGCAGAAGATCGTTTCGGGCATGCGGGCGATGTAATAACGGCCCTTGGTCCACCAGGCTATCAGGGGGGCCAGCACGAATGCAGACACCAGTGCCACATAAGGCGACAGCGCCTGCGGCACTTCACCGAACGAGCCCAGGTGCGCGCTGATGCCCAGCAGCGATGCCAGGATCATGGAACCGAATCCCACCGGGTTGATGTCATACAGGTGCGCGCGCTTGAATTCGATCTGCGGCGGACTCAACCCCAGCGGCTTGTTGATCACCAGATCCGCCACCAGCGATCCCACCCAGGCCACCGCCACAATCGCGTACACGCCGAGAATACTTTCCAGCGCGCGGTAGATGCCCAGTTCCATCAGCAGCAGCGCGATCGCCACGTTGAACACCAGCCACACCACCCGGCCGGGATGACTGTGCGTCAGCCGCGAGAAAAAATTCGACCAGGCGATGGAGCCGGCGTAGGAATTGGTGACGTTGATTTTCAGCTGCGACAGGATGACGAAAATGCCCGCCAGCGCCAGCGCAAAATCCGGTGACGAAGTGATATAGCCAAACGCGATACTGTACATGCGGGTGGGATCGGCGGCATCGTCTGCCAGCACGCCGTGTTTCAGCGCCAGCACCGCCAGAAAGGAGCCCGCCAGGATTTTCAGCGTGCCGACGATGATCCAGCCCGGCCCCGCCGCCAGCATCGCCAGCCACCAGCGCAGCTTTTTGCCTTGCTGTCCATTTTTTTCCTCGGCAATCGCCGGCAGAAAGCGCAGGAAATCCACCTGCTCCCCAATCTGCGCGATCAGGGAAAAAATCACCGATGACGCCGCTCCGAACAGCAGGAGATTCAGCCCGCCTGCGCCGCTGCCGTGCAGGCCTTCATATTGGGTCCAGTCCTGAACCGAGCCGATGTCATGCAGCGCGATGTACACAAACGGCACGATCTGCAGCGCCATCCACAACGGCTGCGACCACAACTGGAACCGGCTGATAAAGGTAATCCCGTGCGTCACCAGTGGAATCACCAGCAGCGAACTGAGCAGGTAGCCAATGGTTTGGGGAATACCAAGCAGGATTTCCAGCGCCATGGCCATGATGGCTGCTTCCAACGCGAAGAAAATAAACGTAAACGAGGCATAGAT
>JBMOPR010000500.1:0-1729 GCA_049323075.1 Pseudomonadota bacterium | reverse complement strand
AGGCCGACCTGCTGATGGAAGAAGTCATTTCACTGCGCCAGCACACACTGGCATCACTGACCTACAAGCCTGACGTGCTGGTGCTGGAAGGCGTCAACACCAGCGCCGATGATCCGGTGCTGGCGCAGCTCAACGCACTGATGGCGCGCTCGCTGGACGCGCAGGTCATTCTGGTGACCACTCCACACGCCCAGTCAATCACTGAGCTGAATCAGCGGCTGGAGGCCAGCGCCACCCACTTCGGCGGCATTGGCGACCGGCGCGTGGTCGGCTGCATCCTCAACATGATCAACGCACCCCTGGACCGTCACGGCCACATCCGCCCGGACATCGACAATCCGTCGTTCAATACCGCGCTGTCGTGGTCGCAGATCCAGACCCAACTGCCCATCCTGCAACGCCAGGATTTCCATCTGGCCGGCGGCATTCCGTGGGACGCCGATCTCACCGCGCCGCGCACCTGGGATGTGGCGCAATATCTGGGTGCCACCATTCTGGCCGCCGGTGAAATCAAACTGCGGCGCGTGTTGCACGTCACCATTGCCACCCAGCGCGTGGGTAACCTGCTGCAGGAATTGCAGCCCGGCACACTGGTGATCACTACCGGCGACCGCGAAGACGTAGTGGTGGCCGCCGCACTGGCGCAGCTGAATGGCGTGTCGCTGGCCGGCGTGCTGTTCACCCAGCCGGCCGATCTGCGGCAGGATGCGCTGGCGTTCTGCCGCCATGCCATCGCAAAAGGATTGCCGCTGTTGCAGGTGCCGCAGGACAGCTACCAGATGATCAACCTGCTGCCCGGTTTCGACAACAAGGTGCCGGTGGATGACGACATCCGCATCCGCCACGTAATGGAAACCGTGGCGCAGAATCTCGACAAAATCTGGCTGGCGAAACTGCTGTCAAGCAAACGGGAACTGCGGTTGTCTCCGGCGGCGTTCCGTTACAGCCTGGTACAGCGCGCCCGCGCCTCGCACAAAACCATTGTCCTGCCCGAGGGCGACGAGCCGCGCACCATCAAGGCGGCCGTCACCTGTTTTCATCGCGGCATCGCCCGCTGCCAGCTGCTGGGCAATCCCGATACCATTCGCCAGGTTGCCGCCGCCAACGCGATTACCCTGCCGCCGGAACTGGAAATCATTGATCCGGTGCCGCTGCGGGAAACCTATCTCGGCCTGCTGCTGTCACTGCGCAAACACAAGGGACTGACGGAAGAACGCGCGCAGCAGGAACTGGAAGACAACGTGGTGCTGGGCACACTGATGCTGCATCAGGCCAAGGTGGACGGACTGGTATCTGGCGCCGTGCACACCACCGCCAACACCATCCGTCCGGCGCTGCAACTGATCCGTACCAAACCGGACATCAAGATCGTGTCGTCGATATTTTTCATGTGTCTGCCGGAACAGGTGGTGATCTTTGGCGACTGCGCCATCAATCCCGATCCCAATGCAGAAGAACTGGCGGACATCGCCATTGCCAGCGCCGATTCCGCCCGTGCTTTCGGCGTCACACCGCGGGTGGCAATGATCAGCTACAGCACCATGGAATCCGGCACAGGCAGCGACGTGGACAAGGTGCGTGAGGCTACCCGCATCGCGCAGTCAAAACGCCCCGACCTGCTGATCGACGGTCCGCTGCAATATGACGCCGCGATGATTCCCAACGTCGGCGCCAGCAAGGCACCGGGCAGCAAGGTGGCGGGCCATGCCACCATACTGATTTTCCCCGA
>JBMOPR010000499.1:0-1729 GCA_049323075.1 Pseudomonadota bacterium | reverse complement strand
GGTGCGGATCGAATTTGCCAATAAGCACAACTGGGTGAAAAGGCTGACACCTGACCAGCCCCGCGTGACCATTCCGCTGCAGCCGGATGCCTGGTCGGTGTCCGGCGATTATTTCAGTCTGGGGGTGGAGCACATTCTGTTGGGTATCGACCATCTGCTGTTTGTGCTAGGGCTGCTGCTGATTGCCAGCGGTGTGACGACCCTGGTGAAAACCATCACTGCATTCACGCTTGCGCACAGCATCACGCTTGCGGCATCAGCCCTTGACCTGATTCGGGTGCCCGTGGCGCCCGTGGAAGCCGTCATCGCATTGAGCATCCTGTTTGTCGCGCTGGAAAAACTGCATGCCCGACCAGGCAGAACCAGCCTCGCGTTGCGGGCGCCCTGGATCGTTGCATTTCTGTTTGGATTGCTGCACGGCGTGGGCTTCGCCGCAGCGCTGGGCGAGGTGGGCTTGCCTCAGCAGCAGATTCCTCTGGCGCTGCTGTTTTTCAATGTGGGCGTCGAGGTGGGACAACTGGCCTTCGTCGGTACAGTGCTGGTGCTGATGGCGGGAATACGACGTCTGTGGCAGCGCATCCCGGTATGGCTGGAAAGCATTCCGCCTTACGCCATCGGCTCGCTGGCGATGTTCTGGGTGTTCGACCGCGTTGCGGCCTTCTGAATGAAAAATTCAAAGGTGGAAGCAGCCAGAATCCCCATTTGCACACGGCGTTTTCATTTGATGCCGGGGCTTTCGGCGCGCGTCTGGCTCCGCGCGATGCTTACCGTTATGCGCGGGGCGAGGAAGTGGTGTCCTCCAGCGGCCAGCCGGTGAAACTGTCGCGTCCGCTGGATTTCCAGGTGGTGGCGGATCATTCTGACGGTATGGTTTTTTTTACGTTGTTGCTGAGTGGTGCGCCTTCGGTCGTGTCCGATCCGCAGGGGCGCAAATGGTATGAAATGATTCACTCCGGTCAGGGCGCGGCCGCCGCCATCGACATCATCCAGAATTTTGGCAAGGGCACCATCTCGAAAACCATCATGCCGATGCCGGATACGAAGGCATACAGTGGCGCTTGGGAAGAAACCATCAACGCAGCGGAAGCCTACAACGATCCGGGCCACTTCACCGCTTTCATCGGCTATGAATGGACTTCCAACACCGGTGTCAACAATTGGAAAGTAATTGTACCGACCATCGAGGAAAAACGTAGCACGTGAAAATTCTGACAGCCCTCGCCTGGGTGCTGATTGGTGTGATGTTGTGTGCAGTCGCGGCGTGGAGCCTGCTGGCCATCACCTATGCGGGGCCGCACCACGATGTGCTGCGCAATGCCCTGTCGGCGCTGCCAGTGCTGGCAACGTTGCCGGTACTGGTGGCGCTGGGTTTCCGGCGCTGGCGCTGGCGGGCACTGATCCTGTGGCTGATTCTGTTTGTGGGTGAATTGTGGTGGTGGAGTTCACTCACGCCGTCCAACGACCGCGCCTGGCAGACCGACGTGGCCGTATTGCCCCACGCCACCATCGACGGTGACTTGGTAACGCTGCACAACATCCGCAATTTCGATTACCGCAGCGAGTTCGACTACACGCCGGCCTATTACGATAAAACCTTCAATATCCGCGAACTGACGGGGGTGGATGTGGTGGCGGTGTACTGGATGGGGCCCGCCGTTGCCCACGTATTCCTCAGCTTCGAATTCGGCGCAGGCAATCATCTGGCCATTTCGATCGAGACCCGCAAGGA
>JBMOPR010000498.1:0-1733 GCA_049323075.1 Pseudomonadota bacterium | reverse complement strand
ACAGAAGATGTGGCCGTCGTCCTGGGTGAACGCGCGCACGCGCATGATGCCGTGCAGCGCACCCGACGGTTCATTGCGATGACAGCCGCCGAATTCCGCATACCGGATCGGCAGGTCGCGGTAGCTGTGCAGGCTGTTGTTGTAGATCTGCACGTGGCCAGGGCAGTTCATTGGTTTCACCGCGTAGGTGCGTTTCTCCGATTCGGTGAAGAACATGTTTTCCTGGTAGTTGTCCCAGTGGCCGGATTTTTTCCACAGGCTGATGTCCATGATCTGCGGACCGCGCACTTCCTGATAGCCGCTGTTGCGGTACACCTGACGCACGTACTGTTCGACTTTCTGCCAGATGGCCCAGCCTTTCGGATGCCAGAACACCATGCCCGGCGCTTCTTCCTGCTGGTGGAACAGATCCATTTCCTTGCCCAGCTTGCGGTGGTCGCGCTTGGCGGCTTCTTCCAGCTGGGTCAGGTAGGCTTTCAGCTCTTTGACATCGCGCCAGGCAGTGCCGTACACCCGTTGCAATTGCGCTTTGGTGGCATCACCGCGCCAATAGGCGCCGGCCGTTTTCATCACCTTGAAACCTTTGCCCAGCTTGCCGGTGGATGGCAAATGCGGGCCGCGGCACAGGTCGATGAAATCGCCCTGGCGGTAGAGAGAAATCACTTCGTCCGCCGGCAGATCTCGGATCAGTTCGGCCTTGAAGGTTTCGCCCTGGGATTCAAAAAACTGGATGGCCTCGTCACGATTCCAGACTTCGCGCTGGATCGGAATGTCGCGGTCAACGATTTCTTCCATGCGCTTCTGGATGATGTCCAGATCGTCCGATGTGAAGGGCTTCTCGCGGAAAAAATCATAGTAGTAGCCGTTCTCGATGGCCGGGCCGATGGTGACCTGGGTTTCGGGGTACAGCTCTTTCACCGCCTGCGCCATTACGTGGGCGGCGTCGTGGCGCAGCAGTTCCAGCGCCTCGGGGGATTTGGGGGTGATGAAATTCACACGGGCCGAGGTCGTCAGCGTGGTGGTCAGGTCCATCTGCTGGTCGTTGACGAACATGGCCAGGGCCGCCTTGGCCAGGCCGGGGCCGATATCGGCGGCGATTTGCAGGCCAGTGATGGGCTGCTCGTAGCGTCTGACGCTTCCGTCAGGCAGTGTGATTTCGATCGACATGATGATTCAAACGTCCAGTGAAAAGCAGAAGTACTGTTAAAAACGAAGGGTGCCGTTAAAAACGAAAGTCCAACCCGTTGTTGGACCGGTCATTCTATAGAATATCGGGAGCGGAAGAAAATAAGGTTGCAGGGTGGCTGAACGGCTTCAGCGCCGGGCCAGCGCACCCTTCATCACGCCCTCGAACGCCCGCACCTCGAAGTCGTGTTCCGGGTCGTCGTGCTTCAGGCTGGTGACAATGTGGTCCGCCAGGTATTCCACGGTGGAGTCCGTATCGATCAGGTAGACATGGGCGGCGGGCAGGGTCAGTTCGAAGCGGCCCTGCCGGGCGTCGTAGCCGAAATGACAATAATCCACGCCCCGCTCGCTGAACTGGCGGATCAGGTCGGCGCGGGTGCCGATGTAGATGTCCTTCCATTTCAGCGCCCAGGCTTTTTCCAGCAGCGGGTCGCGCTTGCCGTTGCGCAGGATTTTCAGGCGCGACCGGTGACCGTGGGCAATGCGCTGGCAGTTGCCGTCATGCTTTTTCAGGCCGTGGGAATAGTGGTAGAAAGCGCCGGAGATGT